>JAHJHP010000039.1 GCA_018823705.1 Candidatus Omnitrophota bacterium
ATTATTACAGATACGTCGAAACGCATAGAATAGTTATCCACATTAGTAGCGCACCCTTAAGGGTGCGCTACTGGAGAAACTGAGATGATATAAGATGCATCTATTCCCGAGAAAGCCCAAATATACCATAGTAAAAGTCGCGAAGAAGAGGGGCGACATCCCCGAAAACCTATGGGCAAAATGCGAAGAATGCGGCGAGCTGATATATAAGAAGAAGCTTGATGGAAATATGAAGGTTTGCCATAAGTGCAACTATCACTTTACGCTCGGCGCCCATGAAAGAGTGAAGCTTCTTATAGATGAAGGCACGTTCAAAGAGATGGATGCCGATATGGAGGCGCTTGATCCGCTCTCGTTCGAAGGGCCCAAGACTTATAAGGAAAAATTAAAGGCGGACCAGGGGCTTACAGGGTTAAAGGACGCGGTGATAACCGGTGAAGGTAAGCTTGGCGGCAGGGCCATTGTGCTGGGCGTTACCGACTCGAGATTTATAATGGGTTCGATGGGTTCTGTCGTGGGTGAGAAGCTTACCAGGGCGATCGAGAAAGCCACTGAGGATAAATGTCCTCTCGTCATAGTTTCAGGTTCCGGCGGCGGCGCCAGGATGTATGAGGGGATGTTTTCGCTGATGCAGATGGCGAAGACATCGGCAGCTCTAAGCCGTCTCGACCGCGCAGGCGGCCTCTTTATATCGATATTGACCAATCCTACGATGGCAGGGATAATGGCGAGCTTTGCTTCACTGGGCGATTTTATCATAGCTGAGCCTAAAGCATTGATAGGGTTTACGGGTCCGCGAGTCATAGAACAGACTATAAGGCAGAAACTTCCGGCGGGTTTCCAGAAGTCGGAGTTCCTGTTGAGGCACGGCCTGATAGATATGATAATCCATAGGAAGAACATGAAAGAGACCCTGGCCAGGATGTTGAGCTACTTCTGATTTTGATTACTCTATGTAGGGCACCTTTAAAGGTGCCCTACGGTCGATTTTGATTACGGATTATAGAGAGACATGATAAGATAGGATGCTATGGCACAAGTAAGCTTGAATAATGTATCGAAGTGTTACCCCGGGAACATATGGGCAATCAGAGATATAAACCTGGGTATCGAGAATAAAGAGTTCGTAGTGCTTGTCGGTCCGTCCGGATGCGGTAAATCCACCACCCTGAGGATAATCGCGGGCCTCGAGGAGGCCACCGGCGGGAAAGTATATATCGGCAACCAGCTCGTCAACGACACCCCTCCCAAAGACAGAAACATCGCGATGGTATTCCAGAATTATGCTCTGTATCCGCACATGAGCGTTCATGACAACATGGCTTTCGGATTGAAGCTCAGAAAGTATCCCCATCTTGAAATCGAGGCGCGGGTCAAGGAAGCGGCCACGATGCTCGGCATAGAGCAGCTCCTGCACAGGAAACCCAGGGAACTTTCCGGCGGACAGCGCCAGCGTGTAGCTGTCGGGCGCGCGATAGTGAGGAAGCCCCTGGTCTTTCTATTCGATGAACCTCTCTCCAACCTTGATGCCAAGCTGAGAGTCCAGATGAGGACCGAGATAAAGAAACTGCACATCAGGCTGCAGACTACGATGATATACGTGACGCACGACCAGACTGAGGCGATGACGATGGGCGACAGGATCGTCGTCATGAAAGACGGTGATATTCAGCAGATAGCGGATCCGATATCCCTTTACGATAAGCCGGTGAATAAGTTTGTGGCGGGTTTTATAGGCACACCTCCGATGAACTTCGTAAAAGGAACGATAATAATGAAGGAAGGCAGGCTCTATTTTAACGAAGGTAAATTCGTAGTCAGAGTGGTGGACGCGATGTTCAAAGGCCTTGAGGGTTATGTCGGAAAGGAACTGACCTTCGGGATAAGGCCCGAAGATATATACGATAAATTGTTTGTCTCGGAAGCCCCTTCGGAAAATACGATAAAAGCAGCATGCGAGATCATTGAACCGATGGGCTCGGAAGCCTATCTCTATCTTAATACCGGCAAGAACCAGCTGATCGCCAAGGTCGGCGGCCATGACAAGCCGGCCATAAACTCTGACATGGACCTGGTATTTGATATGTCGAAAGTCCACTTTTTCGATAAAGAGACAGAAAAGACCATAGTCTAACGAAGTATCCATATACTAACCCGAACGGCATGATGAAATCTTCCCGCGCCAGATCCATATTCTCAGTAATAGCTATAATCTCTTTTCTCATATCAGTTTATATCTGCTGGACACTGACCGCCAAAACTACAGAACATTCATCGCTTCATACTACGCTCGTTATTACCGCCGTCTCCAGTTTTAATATCGCTATCCTGTCAGGATGGATCGGGTTCGGGATGATGGGGGGAAGCCTCATCACCGCATGCGCTTCTTTATTTGTGCTTTTGCTGGGCTTCCGGATGGGATGTTATGGCCACAATGTGCTCATATTGACGTACTTTGTGACCGCTTGGATAGGGTACCTTTTCACCAATTCCAAAAACAGGCTGGATCAGCTATATGTCTTGCGATCGGAAAGGGTCGAGGAGGAGATAAATATACTCGCCAACGAGGTAAAAGAGAAGAATAAAGGAATAAAAGTTTTCGAAGAGAAACTGATGAGGTATTCCACCCTTAAAAATGTAGCCGAAAGCCTGAGCGCGGCGTTATCTCTGGATGGCATATCGGATCTGATAGTGGATAAGACGCGGAAGATCCTGGGGAAGAGCGGCAGGATACTCCTGTTTCTGGTCAACCCGGATGCTCAGGAGCTTATGCTGTCGTCCTCAAGCGCCAGGAACTACCCGGTTATAAAGACGAAGAAGGGGGACGTATTCGACAACTGGGCTTTAAGGAACAGGAAGCCGCTGATGATAGAAGATGTGGCCAAGGACTTTCGATTTCCCGCCAACAGTATTGATAAGGCCGCGGATGTTTTCCGTTCACTGATAGAGGTGCCGCTTGTGAGTGAAAATAAGGTCATAGGCGTCCTGAGGATGGACAGTCAGCAGGAATTCGCATATACGCAGGATGATCTCAGGCTTCTGGACATAATCGCAAATCTAGGGGCGGTAGCTATACAGAATTCCGTCTTATATTCGAGGACTCAGGAGCTTGCCATCAGGGACGGCCTTACAGGCCTGAAGGTGCGCCGCTTCTTCATGGAGAGCTTTCACAGGGAAGTGAAGAGGGCATCCAGAAAAAGAGAACAACTATCCTTTTTAATACTGGATATAGACCACTTTAAGGACTATAACGACAAGTACGGGCACGCGTCGGGCGACCTGATCCTGAAATTTATAGCTAAGACCATAAGTGATCAGTTGGAGGGGCCGGATGTCGCGAGCCGTTATGGCGGTGAAGAACTGGCGCTGCTTTTATGGAAAAAGAGCAAGAAAGAAGCGCGCCTTAAGGCCGATAAGATCCGGCAGCTGGTGAAAAAGCGGCCGCTGACACTGAGGAAGCATGAGGCCAATGTCACGGTATCTATAGGAGTGTCGACATTTCCTGAAGATGGCGCTACCGAGGAGGAATTGATCAGGGCCGCCGATCTCAGGCTTTATAGGGCGAAAGCTGCAGGGAGGGACAGAGTTTGCTCCGACTGAAAACCATATATGCGCTGTTCATCCTGATAACGCTGGCCGCCCCGGCGGGCTATCTGTATTCCGAATTAGTTACATACATTTTAGTATCGGCTTCCTGGCTGATAGCGTATCCCGCGCTGATATTTATATTCAGAGCGGATCCGGTCAACGCGCTCGCCCCGATATTATTCTTCAATCTGCTCATATCCGCCTACTTCTGGTACAGAAATATTACTAAAAATGAAAGGACCCTGAGGCATCACGCTCTCAACGATAATGATGCCGATAAACTTAAGTTAGCCGAGGAGCGTGATCGCGCCGCCAGGTTCGAAGCCGGCATAAAAGGCAAAGAGACCGAGATAGTAAACCTATACGAGATAACCAGGAAGATGTCCGAGCATCTGAAATTTGAAGAGATGTTCCGCGTCTTCAGCCTCTTTCTGAAAGAATACTTCACCTTCAGAAGGTGCGATCTCCTGATCCTGGACCGAGTAGACGATATTCCGCGCGTTGACAGGGTTTATAGCGTACGGTATGAAGACCCTGCTGATGGCGCGGCGCCGGCGCCTGATCCGGTAAATGGTGAAAAACTGATGGGGCTATTTGCCGATGGATTCAGGGATATATTGCTGACAAAAGAGGAAGACGCCCCCGCGATCAAATCGCTCGGCATAGACGATCGCGGCATAGAGACTTTTGTAGCCCTGCCGCTCCTGAGCGAGCGCAAGATGGTCGGTATCCTGGCGGTGGAGAACCTCATGAAGGATGACCTTGAGAGGTTCGTTATAGTCGCCATGCAGTTCGCGCTTGAGATAAAGAAGGTGCTGTTATACGAGATGGTCGAGAAACTGTCCGTTACCGATTCCCTGACCGGCCTTTACGTCAGGCGTTATCTTTACGAAAGGCTGGACGAGGAACTGCAGCGCTCCAGGAGGTACAACTTTGAATTCGCGTTCATCATGGTGGACATAGATGACTTCAAGAATTGCAACGATACCTACGGGCATATGGTCGGCGATGTGGTGATAAAAGATATTGCCCGGATAATAAAGGAGAGCGTCAGGGAAATAGATATCGTCGGACGCTACGGAGGAGAGGAGTTTGCCATAGGCCTGCCGGAAACCGGGATAGAGAGCGCTCTCCATGTAGCCGAGAGGCTGCGCAAGAAGACTGAGGATAACGTCTTTAAGGCATTCGATGAGAAGCTGAAGCTCACGATAAGCGTGGGAGTAGCGATGTTCCCCAGGGACGCGGCCGAATTGAACGACGTAATGGACAATGCAGACCAGGCGCTATATGATGCAAAAAGATCAGGTAAAAATGTTGTGCGCGAATATAAAAGATAGTATAATGATACACTATGAAATTATCGTATAAATATATCCTCTGTGCGGCGGCGGCCTGGCTTAGCGCTTTTCCGTTCTTCGTGGAAAACTCATATGCCGAAACGCTTTCTTCCAAAGAGCCGGTAGTAGTTAATGGCGACCATGTCGAGTACCTGCAGAACGAAAAGCAGGTGATCGGCACCGGCAATGTCTCGATAACCTACAAAGATATCGTCCTCACCTGCGACAGGATAGAGGTAAACCTGGCTACGCATGACACCAGGGCGGAAGGGAATGTCAACATAACGCAGAAGGGCGCGTACTTTATCGGTGATAAGATAGACTATAATTTTGAGACGCGCGCGGCGGTCATCGACTACGGCTATATTAACGCCAGGCCGTTTTACTTTAGAGCGGAGAGCCTGAGCAAGATCGCCGGTAAAGACGAATTCGGATTGACCAACGGAAATCTGACCACTTGCGACCTGGATAGGCCGCATTACCGCATTCAGGCCGAGAGGGTCAAGATATACCTCGACGATAAGGTAGTGGCAAATAATGTGGTATTCTACGTAGGGGACCTGCCGATATTCATGCTTCCTTACTATGTCCAGCCTCTCGGCGATGATAAGAAGAGCCATATCACCGTGATCCCCGGCGAGAGCAAGGACTGGGGGTATTACGCTTTAACGGCCTACAGGTACTATTTCGATGATAAATTCCGCGGCGATGTCCTGATGGACTACAGGTCCAAGCTCGGCCTTGGCGTCGGCGTCAACCATTACATGGATACTAAAGTCGGCGATGGCGCGTTCAAAGTCTACTACACTCAGGAGAATAATAACCTGGCTTTCGAGAAGACAGGCGCGGTCGAGACGCGGTACCGTTATCAGTACAGGCACAAGTGGGACATTAAGGATACGGACACCACCGCTATAGTGGAGTTTAACTACCTGAGTGATCCCGATATCATCAGGGAGTATTTCTATCGTGAGTATGAAGAGCTTGGAGCCAATCCCGATTCGTACGTATC
Source organism: Candidatus Omnitrophota bacterium (assembly GCA_018823705.1). Classification (GTDB taxonomy): domain Bacteria; phylum Omnitrophota; class Gorgyraeia; order 2-01-FULL-45-10; family 2-01-FULL-45-10; genus CAIMPC01. Next base: position 5,938 of record JAHJHP010000039.1, read on the forward strand.
GCTCATCACGGCGAAGCCCGACTACACCACCGAATTTTTAATAAGGAAGCGTTTCAATAATTTCTACACCGTGGTCGAGCGCCTGCCGGAATACAAGATAGATATACTCAACTACAGGATAGGCGATACGCAGTTTTATTATTCAGGGAACGCGAGCGCCGTCTATCTGAACCAGACCTACGCGACGTCACCCACGCCGCAGAAAGACGTAAACACCGCGAGGTTCGACATATATAACCAGATCTCGTATGCGGCGAGATTCTTCAAGTCTTTGAGCGTCATGCCTTACGCCGGAATACGGGAGACGTACTATTCCAGGAATAAGTGGGGCAATACAAACCAGATCAGAACGATATTCAATCAAGGTGTTGATCTCTCCACGAAGTTTTATAAGGTATATGAGTTCAATACCGACTATCTCGGCCTCGATATAAATAAGCTGAGGCATATCATAACGCCGACGGCAGGTTACCGTCACGTGCACCAGCCGACCATATCGCCCGATAACCTTACTCAATACGATGGCATAGACTCACTCGATACGGAGAATGGCGTCACTTTGTCGCTGGAGAATAAACTGCAGACCAAGAGGAAGAGCGGCGAGCAGATGACGTCCGTGGATCTCCTGAGGTTCATAGTCAGCACCGATTACTTGTTCAGGCTCGAAAAGAGGTCGATCGATTTGAAGAGCAACAAATTTAATGGCATCGATTTTAAATTGGAGCTCATCCCTTACTCCTGGCTTTATATCAGTTCCGATATGCATGTCAATACCAAGACATCTTTGGTCGAGACGATGAACGTTGACTTTGTAGCCGGCGACAGCGATAAATGGTCGCTATCCGCGGGGCAGAGGTATTACAGCCTACCTGACAGCAAGAGTTATCTGGTAACGATGGAAGGAAAATATAAGATAAACGATAAGTGGAAGATCAGGTTTTATGAGAGGTTTGACCTCGAGTCAAAGAAGTTTGAGCAGCAAGAGTATACTATATCCAGGGATCTGCACTGCTGGATCCTGGACTTCACTTATAGTATCAATACGCTTGATGATAACAATACCTTCTGGATTATATTAACCCTGAAGGCTTTCCCGACCTATCCTATAGGGTTAAAGCAGACATATTCGACGCCGCGCTTTGGCTCTACAGGTTCCACGGCGGGACCCAACTAGAGGTAAAACATAGCGTGAATATATCCGTGGTAGGTTCAGGGTATGTAGGGCTTGTGACGGGTGCCTGCTTTGCCGAGCTCGGTAATAATGTCATATGTGTGGATAATGACCGGGCCAAGATCAAGAAGCTGAGGGCCGGCATCATGCCCATATACGAGCCGGGCCTGGCTGAGCTCGTGAAGCGCAACGTCAAACAGCTCAGGCTATCTTTCACTACGGACATTAAGGCCGCCATAAAAGCCTCCGAGACAATATTCATAGCGGTCGGCACTCCTCCTAAAGATAACGGTGAGGCGGATCTTACGGCCGTAGAGCATGTGGCTAAAGAGATAGCTCTCTCCATGAGAAGCTATAAGCTTATAGTGGAGAAGTCCACAGTCCCGGTGAATACAGGAGAATGGGTCGAACATACGGTCAGGACGTTTTCGAAGCGTGGCGTAAAGTTCGATGTGGCGTCGAACCCTGAATTCCTGAGGGAAGGCACCGCGATAGAAGATTTTATGAACCCCGACCGCATTGTGCTGGGAGTTAAGTCCAAAAAAGCCGCGGAATGCTTAAGCGCGCTATATAGGCCTCTGAATGCTCCGATAGTCGTTACGGATATAAAATCGGCCGAGATAATAAAACACGCTGCCAATTCGTTCCTCGCGATGAAGATATCATTCATAAATGCCATTTCTAACGTGTGTGACGCTCTTAATGCAGATGTCGTCGAGGTGGCAAGAGGTATCGGCCTGGATAAGAGGATAGGCGATAAGTTTCTGAATGCCGGCCTCGGGTTCGGGGGTTTCTGTTTTCCAAAAGATTTATCCGCTTTTATCAGGATCTCTGAAAAAGCCGGTTATGATTTCGGCCTCTTAAGAGAGGTCGAGAAGATAAATGACGGCCAGAAGATGGCGCTGATGAAGAAGATAGAGAGCATCATCTGGAACCTGCGCGGTAAGACGGTCAGTGTGCTCGGGCTATCGTTTAAACCCGATACCGACGACCTGCGTTATGCGCCGGCGCTCGATATCGTTGAGATGCTTATCAGACACGGCGTAAAGGTGAAGGTCTATGACCCGATATCGATGGTTAAAGCCAGGCTTATATTGAAGAAGAGTGTCCAGTTCTGTAAGGACGCGTACGATGCCGTAAAGAAGAGCGATTGCCTGGTCATAGCGACCGAGTGGAGCGAATTCAAGGAGCTTGACCTTAAGAAGGTGAAGAAGCTCATGTATCAGGCAGTTATCGTCGATGGCAGGAATATTTACGACCCTGCCGCAGTCCGCAAACTCGGCTTCACGTACGTTGGCATGGGAAGGAAATAATACAAGGAGAAGGGGTTACTCCGTCATTGCGAGGAAGCTGTAGCTGGCTTCTATGCTGACGAAGCAATCTCGTTTCAGGAGTCACATGATACACGGTGTAAAAGTCAAAAAACTCAAAATAATCCCCGATGACCGCGGTCGTCTCATGGAGATACTGCGGTGCGACGATCCGATCTTCGAAAAGTTCGGCCAGGTATACATGACGACCGCTTTCCCCGGAGTCGTCAAGGCGTGGCATTTTCACAAGAAACAGGATGATAATTTCACATGTATTTCCGGCAAGATGCGCCTCGCGCTCTACGACGCCAGGAAGAGTTCCCCGACGTACGGTGAGGTGAATGACTTTATCATAAGCCTCGAGGATCCCATGCTTGTCCATATTCCCAGGGAAGTCTATCACGGTTTTAAATGCGTCAGCGATACTGAGGCCGTTGTCATAAATAACGTCACCATACCGTATAATCAAAAAGAAGCCGATGAATTCAGAGTGGACGCTTATGATAACGACATACCGTATGATTGGAGGAAATAACTTATGTCACTAAAAGGCGTTATCCTGGCGGGCGGTCTCGGCAGCAGACTTGCTCCGCTCACAAAAATTACGAATAAGCATCTCTTGCCGATCTATTGTAAGCCTATGATTTATTACCCTATCCAAACGCTTGTCGATGCCGGCATAACGGACATACTTATAGTTACCGGCGGGACTCACGCGGGGGAATTCCTGCGTCTTCTGGGTAACGGAGCGAAGTTCGGGCTTACGCATATAAACTATACGTATCAGGAAGGCGAGGGCGGTATTGCGGAAGCCCTGAGACTGGCAAAGCATTTTGCCGATGATGATAAGATAGTAGTTATCCTCGGTGATAACATCATAGAGAAGAGCATAAAGAAACAGGTCGATGCGTTCAGAAGACAGTCGAGCGGCGCCAGAATATTGCTGAAGAAAGTCAACGACCCTGACCGGTTCGGCGTTGTAAGTTTTGAGGGCGGCAAGATAGCTTCGATCATAGAGAAGCCCAAGAAGCCGAGATCAAATTACGCGGTCACGGGCATATACATGTATGACTCTCAAGTCTTCGATATTATAAAGACCCTTAAGCCATCCCGCAGGGGGGAGCTTGAGATAACGGACGTGAATAACGCTTATCTGAAGAGAGGCCAGCTCGAACACAGCATCTTAAGCGGATGGTGGACGGATGCGGGCACTTTCGACTCACTCTTAAGGGCCACAAACCTCGTGGCCAAGAAGGAAGCGAAGGTATAGTAATAATTTAATTATAAAATAATTTGTCATTGCGAGAAGGATGTTATTTTCGCGTAGTCCGACGAAGCAATCTCGTTGGTCATAATGGGAGCTATAGGAGGTCTAACGGGGTGAAGAAACTGCTCATCACTGGCGGAGCCGGATTCATAGGCTCCAATTTCATCAGGCATATGGTAAACAAATATCCGGATTACCGGATAGTGAACCTCGATAAGCTCACGTATTGCGGCAACCTGGAGAACCTCAAGGATATCGAGAAGCACAAGAACTACAAGTTTGTAAAAGGCGACATCACCGATGCAAAGTTGGTGAATAAGCTTGTCGGGGAATCGGACATCGTCATCAACTTTGCCGCCGAGAGCCATGTCGACAGGTCTATTACAGATCCGGGCGTATTTGTCAGGACCAATGTTTTAGGGACTTACACGCTCCTGGAGGCCGCGAGGAAGGCGGGCGTAGAGCTATTTTGTCAGATCTCAACTGATGAAGTATATGGCAGCGTCGGGAAGGGATTTTCCAAAGAAATCGATGTTCTGGATCCGCGCAGTCCTTATTCGGCCTCAAAGGCCGGCGCCGACTTATTGGTGAGGTCTTATTTTGTAACTTTCAAATTGCCGGTTGCAATCACGCGCAGTTCAAATAATTTCGGGCCATACCAATACCCTGAGAAGATCATACCGCTCTTTATAACCAATCTTATGGCCGGAAAGAAGGTGCCGGTTTATGCCGATGGAATGAATATGAGAGATTGGTTGTATGTCGTTGATAATTGCGAAGCGATCGATGTGGTATTGCATAGAGGAAGCGCGGGAGAAATATATAATATCGGTATCGGCGGTGAGACGACTAACCTGGCGCTTACGAAGATGCTCTTAGATATTCTCGGCAAGGATGAGAGCTCTATAGAATTTGTGAAGGACAGACCCGGACACGATAAGCGCTACGCCCTTGATGTGAGTAAGCTTAAGGCGCTCGACTGGAAGCCGCGGCATGAATTTAAGGCCGCTCTCGAAGAGACCGTCGCATGGTATAAAGATAATGAGGCCTGGTGGCGCAGGCTTGTGAAGTCTCAATGAAAACGTCGTCATTGCGAGGCCGCAGAGCGGCCGAAGCAATCTCGTTCATGGGATGTGCATGAAACAACGAGTACTGATCACCGGCTCGAGCGGAATGCTTGGGATCGATCTTTGTCAGGAGCTTAAGTCAGACTACGATATCATTGGACTGGATATATCCAAGAGTAGTAGGGCAGGCTTTAGCCTGCCCTATATCACGGGAGATATTACAAATAGAAAGTCCGTACAGGTAATAGTCGCAAAGGTTCGGCCGGACATTGTAATACACTGCGCCGCCTGGACAGATGTCGACGGATGCGAGCTCAATAGCAAGAAAGCGTATAAGGTCAATTCTGAGGGAGCCAGAAATATCGCTCTCGCCTGTAAAGAAGCCGGCGCGATTCTCGTATACATAAGCACGGACTTTGTCTTCGACGGAAAAAAGAGAAGGCCGTTCAGAGAAGAGGATAAGACAAACCCTTTAAGCGTATACGGTGATTCGAAGCTGAAAGGCGAGAAGTTCATAAAGAAGATATTGCGCGAGCATTATATACTGCGCACAAGCTGGCTCTACGGAAAGTTCGGAAAGAATTTTGTCGATACGATTGCTGCTAAGGGAAAGAACGACGGCATCCTAAGGGTTGTTAAGGACCAGGTCGGTTCTCCGACCTATACAAAAGATCTGGCTAGAGCGATCCATAGGTTGCTTGATAAGTCAGCGCCGAAGTACGGCATATATCACGTATCCAATTCCGGTAGTGTTTCATGGTATGATTATGCGCGGGAGATACTGAAGCTTGCCAGGTGCAAAGCGAAAGTGCTCGCGATCACGTCATCCGAGCTAAGTAGGCCAGCAAAGCGGCCGGCGATGTCGGTAATGGACAATTCGAAATTCATTAAATTCACAGGCTACAGGATGCCGCACTGGAAAAAAGCGTTGAAAGAATATCTATTAAATTAACCGTCATTGCAATAACCGTCATTACAATAAACGTCATTGCGAGGCCGCAAAGCGGCCGAAGCAATCTCAAAAGAGGGTAACATGCTAAACGAACTGAAGAAGAAGATACTGAGCAAAAAAGCCAAAATCGGCATAATAGGCCTCGGCTACGTCGGCCTGCCGCTATGCGTGACGTTCGCTAGGGCCGGCTTTAAGATTCACGGCATCGATATCGATAAAGACAGGGTCGAGAAGGTAAAGAAGGGCGAGAGCTATATCCTCGATGTGCCGCAGCCTGAGCTCGCCGCAGTTACGCGTAATAAGTCACTCGCTGTCACGACCGATTTCAGCGTGATAAAGAAATTGGATGCTGTCATAATCTGCGTCCCAACGCCTCTATATAAGACGAAAGAACCGGATGTCTCATACATAGTCGCGGCGGTCCGGAATATCAAACGATATATGAAGAGCGGGCAGATCATCGTGCTTGAGTCTACGACCTATCCGGGCACTACCGAAGAGGTGATGCTGCCGATACTGGAAGAGGACGGCCTTAAAGAAGGTAAGGACTTCTACCTTGCTTTCTCGCCCGAGCGTGTCGATCCCGGTAACGCGAAGTATGATACGAAGAACACTCCGAAGATAATAGGCGGTATATCCAAGCACTCTACGGAAATCGCTGCTTTACTGTATGAGCAGGCGCTCGAGACTATCGTGCCTGTGTCTTCCGCCAAAGTCGCGGAGATGGTGAAGTTACTGGAAAATACCTTCAGGATCGTTAACATAGGACTCGTGAACGAGATACTGCTCATGTGCGACAAATTGAAGATAGACGCGTGGGAAGTGATAGACGCCGCGAAGACGAAGCCGTACGGTTTTATGCCGTTCTATCCGGGTCCCGGCGTTGGCGGACACTGCATTCCAATTGATCCGATATACCTGTCGTGGAAGGCAAGGATGCATGGATTTGAAGCGCGCTTCATCGATCTGGCATCCCAGGTCAATTCTGAGATGCCGCATTATGTCGTCTCTAAAGCGGCTGAGGCCTTGAATGAGCACAGGAAGTCGCTGAAGGGCTCTAAAGTACTTATAGTCGGGGTCGCGTATAAGAAGGATGTCAAAGATCTTCGCGAATCGCCGGCATTGGAGATAATAGAGACGTTCATGAAGAAGGGCGCGAATGTGTTGTACTATGACCCTCTATTCCCGTATCTTAAGATAGACGGGATAAATTTATCCTGCGCGACGTTCTCGAAAGAGACTTTCAAGTCCGCGGACTGCGTAGTAATAATCACCGACCACACAAAGGTCAACTATGGCTTTATCGTTAAGAACTCAAAACTGATAGTGGACACAAGGAATATTCTGAAGAGTGTTGAAGATAGGAGCAATATCATTAAGCTATGAGTAAATATCTCGTCACAGGCGGCGCAGGGTTTATAGGTTCAAATATCGTCGAGGAACTGGTTTGCAGAATGAAAGTGGGACAGGGACTATCCCCGAAAGCATACTCCGTCATTGCGAGGCCGCAAAGCGGCCGAAGCAATCTCGTTTCTAAAGTTAGCGGCATAACAGTCCTCGACAACTTTATCACCGGCAAACTCGAGAATCTAAAGCCCTTCCTACCCAACATCACACTCGTCAAGGGCGACATCCGTAACAGGAGAGACCTCGATAAGGCTTTAAAGGGCGTGGACTACGTCATCCACCAGGCGGCTCTGCGATCCGTCCCGAAATCGGTCGACGATCCATTCACGACAAATGACATAAATGTCCACGGTACACTGAATCTACTCGTTGCCGCGCGCGACCATAAGGTCAAGAGGCTAGTCTATGCTTCATCGAGCTCCGCTTACGGAGACGCTAAGCATTTCCCGCAACGCGAGACGGATGTGCCGGCGCCTATCTCACCTTACGGCGTAGCGAAATTAGCTGCTGAGCATTATTGCGTTACATTCGCGAAGACATTCGGACTTGAGACGGTCTCCTTAAGGTATTTCAATGTCTTCGGTTCCCGACAGAACCCGGATTCGAAATATTCTGCTGTTATACCAGCCTTCTTATTCACGATGGCCAAAGGCGGCTCGCCTGTCGTGGAGTGGGATGGGAAACAGTCACGGGACTTCACCTATGTTGGCAATGTGGTTGAGGCTAACTTGAAGGCATGCGTTGTTCCCGGCATCTCCGGAGAGGTATTAAATGTCGCTTGCGGCACCACGACATCCATAATAGCCATCGTGAACGAGCTTAATAAACTATTGGGAACGAAGATAAAACCTAAGCATGCGCCAAAAAGGAATGGAGATGTCCGTAAGACATACGCCGATATCAGTAAGATGAAGCGTCTTTTAAAGATAAAGAAGATCACCGGATTCGAAGAAGGCCTCCGGCGTACGGTAGAGTGGTTCGGCGAGAATAAGAGATAGTACGATTATTGTTTGGTAAGAAGCTTATTGATCTCAGCGGCTATTTTGTACTGACCGCCTGGCTTGAGGTGCCCGTCCACTCTGTAATAATCGTCATGCGCGAGACCACCCTTAAGACTGATGAGCTGTAAGCGCGATCTATCAAATATCCTGGTTACTTCTGATAATACAGTATCCTCGTAATCATCACCGAACTTAGCGGCATTATCTTCAAAGCTGTTGATTGACGGTATCCATAAAAAAATAGCTTTAATCTTATTCTCCGAACAAAAATCTTTTATCTTATCGAGCACTAACCCGAAAATCTCGTATTTTAAGTGTGGGTCTACGGTATTTGCCTTGGTGGTTTCCGTCTTTTTCTTATTACGGAGTTTGTTCTTCAGCTGTTTTTGGGCATTTTTTAAAATATACATCATGTATGATGTACGGTAGATCCCCCGATAAGACCTGGTCCTATACAGCTCCATCAGTTCATTAAAAGCATCTTTGCTGAATACCGAATAATTTAAAGAATTATTCTCTATTTTGATCGAGCCTGAACCAAAGCCCATCGTATCTGCGACATCGTTAAAACATAGCAGGAATATAACGGTCTTGCCTTTAATATCGTATTTTTCGCCGAATCTTTTTAAGGCGAGGAGCTCCTGCAGAGGGCCATAACCCGGTACGGACATATTCAGTACGCGTGTCCCACATAGATCTTCCAATGCCTTATCGCACGAGGCGGGCCAATTTACGCCCCAGCCAAACCCGAGTGAATCTCCCAGAATGAATATCGATGGGTTCCTCAGGGAATCTTCGTTATCCCTGAAGCCCATAGAATTTGTTGTGACGACGGTGCGGAACTCTTCGTTATTGAAAGGAACCTTAAGATTGGGCTTTATCGAGTACCCAAGCTCCTCGTCAAACAGGACGTTGCGTTCGTCAAACTGAAAGATGTTCCTGACAGCCACATATCGATCGCGGTTCTTATTGAGAGGCATTACGAGCCTGCAAAATACCTCGCCAATAATAGCGAGAGACAGTATAATCACGGACAAGAAAATTGCGGCCATCAATATGCGCTTTAACACGCTAGTCCTTTCGATCATTCATTACGAGCGAGTTTATTCTATTTGATTGCTCATTGCTTGTCAAGTATTGGTAGCCGCTTAATTGCTAATTGTCTTGCGTATATCCGGGGCATTCGGTAAAATATTGTCACGTAATGGACGACGTAACAGAGAACCTGCAACTAAAATCACGAATGAAAGAGCGTATTAATGTCGAATGCTAAAAGGGTGCTTATTACGGGCGGCGCGGGGTTCATCGGTTCACATCTATGCGACCTGTTTCTGGCGAAAGATCACCGCGTTATCTGCATGGATAACCTTATTACCGGAAAGATCGAGAATATCAGGCATCACCTGAAGAATAAGAACTTCAAGTTCGTTAAACATAATGTCTCCGAATACATAGATGTCAGGGGCAAGATAGACTACATACTGCATTTTGCCTCACCGGCCAGTCCCATAGATTACCTGAAATATCCGATACCGACGCTGAAAGTCGGCTCTCTCGGCACTCATAACGCGCTTGGCTTGGCTATGGCGAAAGGCGCCAGGTTCTTACTGGCCTCCACGAGCGAAGTCTACGGAGATCCTCTCGTTAATCCGCAGCCTGAGAGCTACTGGGGCAACGTTAATCCTGTCGGCCCGCGTGGTGTCTACGACGAAGCGAAGCGTTTCGCCGAGGCTATAACGATGGCGTATCATAGATATCATAAGCTCGATACCAGAATAGTGCGCATATTCAATACTTACGGCGAACGGATGAGGGAAGAGGACGGCCGCGCAATCCCTAATTTTATCTCTCAGGCGCTCAATGATAGGCCGATAACCGTTTACGGCAGCGGTAAGCAGACGAGAAGCTTCTGTTATGTCTCTGACCTGGTCGATGGCTTGTATAAACTTCTGATGTCTAAAGAGAATGACCCGACTAATATCGGTAATCCCAACGAGATGTCGCTCTTAGCACTAGCCGGGACGATAATAAAGCTTATGGGCTCGAAAAGTAAGATTGTATATAGGCCGCTTCCCGTCGATGACCCGAAAGTCAGGCGCCCAAATATAGCGAAAGCCAGGAAGATACTGAAGTGGGAGCCAAAGATCCGCCTTGAAGAAGGGTTGTCGAAGACGATAGAGTATTTCAAATCTATTAAGGAATAAAGATCGTGCCGATGAAATCGTACTCCTTAGGCTGCCTCAAAGACAAGAAAGACCTGCGCGATATTCCTATGGGCTTAATTCTTCCGCCAATAAAGGTGCCGGGTCGGATCGATTATACCGCAGAGATGACAGCCGTTAAGGACCAGGGCGATGAGGGCACTTGCGTCGCGTTCGCGAGCGTCGTAGGCGTAAAAGAGTATCAGGATACTAAAGAATACTGTAAGCAGGTAGAGCTCTCTCCCCGATATATTTACAGCCTATGTAAAGCCAATGACGGCATACCCGATGAGGAGGGGACATATCCACGTGTCGCGATGAAGATGCTCCTGAAGCATGGCGTCTCTCCCGAATCCTATTGGCCATACCGGCCGCATCAAAAAGATACGCATAAGCCCGGCGCCGATAAGGCCGCCAAGGCCTATATTATAAAGGCATACGCCAGATTAAGCTCTGTTCCGGAGATGAAGAGAAGCCTTCTTGTCAATGGGCCGTTTCTTGCCGGGGTGGAGGTATTCGCGTCCTGGTTTACGGGCCGTGTTTCGAAGATAGGGGTGATACCTCTTCCGAAGGCCCAAGACGCAATTCAGGGTGGCCACGCTATATGTATCATAGGATACGACGACACGAAGATGATTTTCAAATTCAAGAATTCATGGAGCCGGGCCTGGGGAGACAAAGGCTACGGATATATCAAATATGAATATATCCAGCGGTATTGTTCCGACGCCTGGAGCGGCACCGACCTGATAGAAAATCCGGGCATACTTGTGAAGAAGAGAGAAGAGCTGCTTAGCCGGTATGCGTAAGAAGTACGCGCTGATATATGATCTTTTGAATTTTTGCTCAACGAAACGCGCCGGTACCATCCTCGCCATATCTTTTGTTGCGGTCTTCTTTATTCTATCCTTGACGCGAAACTACGACTTTAAAACCTTTGAAAGCATCCTTAACGCTACCGGTGACGATTGGGGTATATACGCGAGTCATGCTCTGGATATAAAGCATAACGGCATGCTCATGCCCGAAGCAAAGACAGCCTATTGCAGCCCCGCGGGTTTCCTGTACAATTATTTTATCGCGCTATGCCTCGTAATATTCGGAGAGAGAAGCTTTCCGATATTTGTCGTACAGCATCTTATGCTCGGGTTCTCGATAGCGCTAATCTACTGGGCCTTCAGGGATAAGATGAGAGGTTTTACGGGCCTGGTCTTTCTAGTCACCTTATTTATCTTTGCTTTAAAAGATGTCTACAAGAATTACGCGCCTCTCTTATTGAGTGAAAATTTAGGCCTCTTCTTAATGGCGATCTTTTTCTTCTGTTTCGTCAAAGGCTTTGAGAAAGACAAGCCCTTGCTGCAATTTACCTCCGCGTTTGTGCTGGGATTAGCTATCCTGACCCGGCCGAATATATTTGTGTATGGAATTGCGCTGGTACCCATAGTGGCGTTTTACTATATCAAAAAAGGGACGGCAGGTTACCGGAATCTATTGATATTTGTTGTGGCGCTCATAGCGGGGGCGTCATTTTTAGGAATTCGAAATTACCTGCTCGTTAAGCAGTTTATGCTTCTGCCGGGTAATATGATGTCTATAGATGGCCTGAGAAATTTTCATCCCATACCGCCGTCCGTTGATCTATCCAGAGTAGCCACTAATTTATTGTACGCAAAACTGCATATTGATATATTGATAGTCAACTATGTGGAGTATATAATGCAGGAGCCGGGACTCTTCTTCCATTTTTACTTTAAAAAGATCCTGTTTTGCCTTGGCTACCTGCCAAGCCTCTTGGCGGGATCACAAGCGCCGCGTCTGCGCTGGATGATCATGTGGGCGGGTTACTTTACATATCTATTTTTACACATCAAGAACCGTGAGAAATGGGAGATGTGGGAAATAGCGCTGAACCTCTATATTTTATGTTATTATGGGACATTGGTCATGACCACGTATGTCCATAACTACGGTTACAGGATGCTCCTCCCGGGAATTTTTTTTGTATTGGTATTTACTCTTATAGCGATAGACAGATTATGGACGATGGCCATGCCTGTTCATAATGAGGCCTTATGAAGAACGCATTCCGTTACATCTCTATTGCGCTGGTCGTATTGTTCATAGGTTTTGCGCTATCGTCCGGACTGTTGCATGATTCTTTGACAAAAGTCACTGCCGGCGTAACGGCAGAATTTACAAATGATATCACCCGCCATTGTAAAACTCTCTGGGTTTATTCTTTCCAGAAGAGCAGGTGGCATTATTTTCTGCTTCCGGAAGGCGCTTATACATCGGCATTTTACACAACACAGCTCTCTTTATCAACCGTAGTTAACATAATATCAAATTCCATGTTTAATGCTTTATTCCAACCCTTGTTCTTCTGCGCCTTTACGCCGCAGACGGTATTTAACTGTCTCCTTTTTCCGTTTTTTTTGTACGGCGCCATAATATATTTTAAAAAGGTCCCTATAATGGTATTGGTATGCCTGGGACTATACGCGTATATAGGCATTTACAGTTCCGTAGTAGAACCGATCATAAGGCACAGGATGTCATGCGAGCTGATTTATCTCTTAATAGGACTGGCTGGCTTTATAAACTTGATTACAGAAAGATCATCCTCATAGCGTTTTTGGCGAGATTCATTTTTGCCGCTATGTACGATAGTTATGTTTCTGTGACCAGGAATGAAGCGTTGGCGCCCGATGGTACGTTTTATTCGGTAAGGGGCAGGTATATAGCGCTTCTTTTGAACGGATATGATCCGAAGTCGTTTACAAAGGATATGGTGCCGCCTGACTGGCACAGCCAGTATATACTTCAGGATGCTATTAAAACCGAAGGTGGCCGCATTCCGCTCCGCCGTGACGAAAGCACGATCTTCACCTACATAATAGGCGCCATATATTTCATATTCGGGTATTTTCCGCTTGGGGTCAGGGTCTTTAATATTGTTTTGAGTATAGGCAGTACATATCTCCTGTTTCTGGTAGCAAGGCGGCATTTCGGGGACCTGGTCGCTAATCTTTTTTTATTGATTGCGCTATTTTTGCCGAGTCAATTCGTCTATTCCCTTACCCTGACGAGGGATTTCATAAGAATGTTTGTGGTTAGTCTAACATTATGGGTGATATATGGAAAAAAAAGCTAGAAGCGTAGTTTTAGTTTTAGTGTTATATGTTGTGATATTTATAGTGGGCTTTCGAGCCGGCGAGATTTACAATAGGATGAAAAAGGGCTATAAGGCGGAGAAGGTGGTTGTGCCAATATCGGATGTTTATTATGTGGTGGAAGATCGTGATTACGGGACATACCGCTATACGGATGTCCGTGCATGCGGTGACGGTGACCCGCTCATTCAATTGCTGAACAACAAAAAACTGAAGCCTATTTTAGAACAGAAGAAGGTGCAGATATATAAGTCAAGTGGAGACCGAGTTTACTAAGATTGTAACAGTTCAGTTTTGGAAGAACCATGTCATTGCGAGAAGGATGTCGACAGACTCTTTCCGACGAAGCAATCCCAAAAACGAGATTGCTTCGCTTCGCTCGCAATGACACTTATTGTGTCTGTGCTAATATTAAGCGGCATTATGTATAAAACAGATATTTTAATAATAGGAGCCGGTGTAATAGGCCTTGCTGTCGCCGAAGAGCTTAGCGCTTTATCTAAGAGTATAATAGTCGTAGAGAAGAACGAAAGTTTTGGCCGGGAGACGAGCTCGCGAAATAGCGAGGTTATACACGGCGGTATATACTATCCGCACGATAGCCTTAAAACCAGGATGTGCGTGAAGGGTAGGGAGCTTCTATACGAATTCTGCGAGAAGAATAATATAGCTCACAAGAAGACAGGCAAGCTTATAGTCGCTACGGAGAAAGAGGAGATCGGAGCTATCGAGTCGCTTTTTAGCAATGCCTGTAAGAATGGCGTACCGGGTTTAAAGATCATGGACCGGGAAGAGATAAAGAAGATGGAGCCGGACATCTTTGGTATTACCGCCCTGCACTCCCCGGAAACAGGGATTGTAGATTCGCATAGCCTTATGCAGCGGTTGATCGGTAAGGCAAAAGCTAACGGCGTGACTATGGCCTATAACTCCGAGGTTATGGCCATAGAAAAAGATAAAGATATTTATAATGTGAAAGTAAGGGATGCAAACGAAACGACAACCCTGGCGGCCAGAGTAGTTATTAATTGCGCAGGCCTGGATTCGGACACAATAGCGGAGATGGTGGGAATCGACATAAGAGAGTGTAAGTACGAGCTTCAATACTGTAAGGGGCAGTATTTTCGGGTCAATCAAAGAAAGGCCGGTCGCGTCAAAAGATTAATTTATCCGGTGCCTCATCCTAAAGCTGGCGGCTTGGGCATACACGCCACTCCGGACCTCGGTGGGGGCTTGAGGCTTGGGCCCGATCACGAATATCTGAAAAACCGCATTAAAGATTATTCGGTAGACGAATCCAGGAAGAAAGAGTTTTGCGCGTCGGTCAAAAGATTTATGCCCTCTATAGAGGAGGGCGATATCTTTACCGATACCGCAGGCATAAGGCCGAAACTGCGTGATTACGGCAGCGATTTTTCCGATTTTATCATTAAAGAAGAAACGGCAAGCGGATTTCCCGGTTTAATTAACCTGATAGGCATAGAATCACCCGGCCTGACCGCTTCACTAGCGATAGCGGAGCATGTCAGGCAAATAGCATTTCCTGCCTGAAGAGAAAAAACCCCATGTAAACATACGCAATCGCCTATTGTATTATATTAGGCTATATAATATAATATTACGCTAGAGGACGCATGAAAATGACGGGTTTCTCTCACATAGTTCATTCAAATCATTCATAAAAAGGAGAAGATAGAGTGCATATATCGTTGTTGGATCTTAAGGGACAATACAGATCTATCAAACCGGAGATAGACGAAACTTTAAGGAAGGTCATAGAAAGACAGGACTTTATACTGGGTGAGGAGTGTCGACTGTTTGAGGAGGAGATTACCCGGTATTGTGGTTCAAAATACGCTGTTGGCGTGGCATCCGGAACAGATGCGCTGATACTCGCTCTTAGAGCGTTAAATATTGGACCGGGCGATGAAGTTATAACCACGTCATTTACGTTTTTTGCGACAGCTGAAGCGGTCTCCCTGGTTGGCGCAAAGCCGGTATTTGTCGATATTGAGCCGAAAACCTATAATATAGATACCGGATCGATAGAGAAGGCCATCACTCCTCGCACAAAGGCGATCATACCGGTCCATCTTTACGGGCAATGCGCGGATATGGATCCCATAATAGCCATTGCCAGGAAGCGTAAATTGAGGATCATTGAAGATACCGCGCAGGCCATAGGAGCTACGTATAAGGGCAGAAAGGCCGGTTCTATGGGGGATATAGGGACGCTCAGTTTCTTCCCCAGCAAGAATCTTGGCGCATTCGGTGACGCAGGCATGATAATCACCAATGATAAGGAGATCGCGGATAAGATCAGGATGCTCAGAGTGCATGGCAGCACCCGGAGGTATATCCATTCAGAGATAGGAATGAACTCCCGTCTCGACAATCTGCAGGCGGCCGTATTGAGGGTAAAACTTAAGTATCTTGATAGCTGGCTGGAATCCAGGAGAAGACACGCGAAGTATTACTGTGAAAAATTAAAGGACTTACCACTGATCCTCCCGTACGTGCCGGATCATAATGTGCATACTTATCACCAGTATGTGCTGCGTATTAAAGGCGATCTTGATACATTCATGAAATTCCTGGCCGATAGTGAAATCGAGGCGAGGACGTACTATCCGGTTCCTCTGCATCTCCAGGAATGCTACAGGCATTTGGGTTACAGGGATGGGAGTCTTAAAGAGGCCGAGCGGGCCGCCGGAGAGACATTGGCAATAGCCGTATATCCAGAGCTTACCATTGAAGAGCTCGATTATGTGATCAACAGGATCAATGCCTTTTTCGAAAGATAGGATGATATAAAATGATGGCGCCCGGCAAACAAACCAAGAAAAGCCTCGCGATGAGAAGACTATGGAGCCACCATTTTATGCCGATCTATTTCCAGGACCGGTTTATGAAGGAAAATCTATCTTTTATAAAAGGCGAGCTGCTCGATATAGGCTGCGGGGATAAGCCGTACGAGGATCTCTTCAGGCCATTTGTTAAGAGCCATGTGGGAGCGGACTCATGCGATGAGGCGGACGTGAAGATGGACGCGCACAGCATCAAGTTCGCCGCTGAGGCCTTTGATACGGTACTTGCGACCTCTGTCATAGAACATTGCGAGGAGCCCGCGAAGGTCATATCGGAGATGCGCAGGGTCCTCAAAAAGGGCGGCCATCTTGTTCTTACGGTGCCATACATAATGTTCATACATCTGGAGCCGAGAGATTTTTACCGGCTTACGAAATACGGCCTTCAATATCTACTAAGGGATTTTGATATAGTAAAGATGGAGACTATAGGAGGCTATTGGACTTCGACCGGATATCTGGGCCTGCAATATCTTGCCAGGTTTTTCGATAAATTGAAGATCAGGTTTCTGTTAGGGGTGTTTTGCGTATTTTTACAGCCGGTATTTCTTTTTCTTGATCACCTGGACCGGAAGAGCAGCGAAGTAATGACACAGGGCTACATGGCCATAGCAAGAAAGCGTTGAAAGGTAAGCATATTATGTGCGGCATAGCGGGTATCGTAAATCTGGATAAAGCGCCCATTCAGAAGGATGTTCTCGAAGCCATGGTGCGCTCCGAGCGTCATCGTGGCCCTGACGATAGCGGCTATTATGTGAACGGTAATGTCGGGCTCGGGCACGCGCGCCTTTCGATCATCGATCTTTCTAAGGACGCCAGCCAGCCGATGTGTAATGAAGGCTCGCGCCTCTTCATTGTCCATAACGGTGAGATATACAACTATATTGAGCTCCGGAAAGAGCTTGCCGGTCTTGGCCATGTCTTTAAGTCCAGAAGCGACACGGAAGTGATCCTCCATGCCTACGAAGAATGGGGAGAGGGCTGCCTTACGCGATTTAACGGTATGTGGGCCTTTGCCATTCTCGACCTGAATAAGAGAAAACTATTTTGCGCCAGAGACAGGTTCGGCGTAAAACCGTTTTACTACCATCATGATAACGGCGCGTTCGTATTTGCGTCGGAGATAAAGTCGTTATTATGCCATCCCAGGATAAGGCGCGAGCCAAACGATAACGCCGTATATAACTATCTGGCCTCCGGATATGGCTACATGGATATATCGGATGAGACGTTCTTTGAAGGTATCAGGCAGCTTAAGCCGGCGCACTATATGATAGTATCCTTAGCCGATGGGCGGATGACTCAAAAGAGGTATTGGGATCTCGATCCGCGCAATAAGGCGCGCGTTATTGACGAGGAATCGGTATATCGTAAGTTTTATGATCTCTTTGAAGATTCGATACGTCTGCGGCTGCGCAGTGACGTCCCCCTTGGCGTTTCCTTGAGCGGCGGGCTTGACTCTTCTTCGGTTGCATGCGTTGCCGTCCGTCTTATAAAGGGAAATACCCTGCAGACATTTTCGTCATGTTTCGACGAAGCGGAGTATGATGAGAGAAAGTATATAGCGCAAGTTCTGGACATGACAAAAGCGGGCGCTAATTTCATATTTACCTCCCCGGAGAAACTGTTCGATGAGCTTGGACAGATAGTGTGGCATCAGGAAGAGCCCTACAGCACTTTGAGTATATTTCCCCAGTGGTATGTGATGAAGCTTGCGCGTGAAAAAGGGGTTAAAGTCCTTTTGACCGGCCAGGGCGGAGATGAGGCTCTGGGAGGGTACCATAAGTATTATTTCTACCTCTTTGCGGACCTCTTATATTCAGGTAAATTTGGCGAAGCCGGCAATGAAATAAAACGATACGGAGAATTACAGGGTGACAGGACTCCGGTGGCAGGCAAAGTCCTGAAGATCATGGCATCCCATCTGGCGGGGCAGGGAGTTAAGAATATGCTTAAGCGCGTCAGCCGACAAGCGGCGCCATCGTATCTGTCCAGGGAATTCGTCGGCCAAAACACGAACAGGGTATTTACGGAAAAGCGGTTTGGCAGCATACTGAACAATGATCTTTATAATGCGCTGAAGATATCGCCGCTGCCGTCGCTCCTGCATATCGATGACCGTTCAAGCATGGCCCATTCTGTCGAGAGCCGCGCGCCGCTCCTGGATTACCGTCTTATCGAATACGTCTTCTCACTCGGGCCGGAGTACAAGATACGGGACGGGATAACCAAATATCTTCTCAGGCGGTCGATGAAAGGAGTCCTTCCCGAAGACGTGAGGACGCGTACCGACAAGATGGGCTTCGCGACGCCGCTTGAAAGATGGTTCAGGACGAGACTGGAAGGGAAGGTTCGCGACATTATAAACTCAGATTCATTCCGGAAACGCTCCTATTTTGATCAGGCGGAGGTTGAGAAGAAATTGAATACTTTTATGCGCGGAAAAGGCAACCCGGGTGACAATAGCCATTTCACGATCTGGAGCTGGGTCAATCTCGAGCTCTGGATGAGAAAATTTATAGATGAAAACTGATATCTATAGTCAAAAGGCATGGGTGGACAAATTCATAAGCCGTTGTCCGGCGGATGATTCCGACGCGGAGAGAGTCAGAAAGATAGTCGAAATGATCCCCGTGGACGTGTCGACCGTGCTGGATGTCGGCATCGGAGGAGGGTATATCTACAAGGAACTCAGGAAAAAGAAAAGCTTGAGGTGCGCCGGTATAGATCTATCCCTTGAACTTGTAAAAAGGCTCGATGAGCCGGCCATATGTGTCGGGGATGCCGGGGAGATCCCTTTCAGAAGCGAACAGTTCGACCTTGTGCTGGCGGCCGATCTGCTGGAGCATATAAAAGACGAATTTTTTAGGCAGACTGTTTCTGAGATCAAGAGGGTGTCCAGGAAGTACATACTGATCAACAGCCCCTATAAAGACGCCATTGACTGGCCGGTTGCCCTTTGCGATAGATGCAACGGAGAATTCAACGTTTACGGCCATATGCAGGTGATCGATACAGGCCTGATAAGGCGCGCGTTTCCGAAAGAGGAATTTGATGTTGTGATATCAGAGATCTTCGGAAGAAAGCGTAGCACGAGGCCGGCGCCGCTGGTATACATCGCGAGGAGATTCGGCAAAGTGTACAGCGAGGAAGGGGCCGTGTGCCCTTATTGCTTTAACATATCGATCAGGCCCCCGGACAGAAATTTCGCCGAAGTATTGATCGGACGGATGATGGCGGCGACATTCTTTTTTATGGATAGGGCCGTCCCATCGTTATTAAAACAGGGCAGCGAAATACGCGTTCTGTTGAGGAAAAAAGATGCGATTCAATAGGGTATTACTGGTCCAGGCTAAATATGATTCGGCGTTTTCGAACGTTTTCCCTGCCGGCATAGGGTCTCTCTCCGAGACCCTGGATCACGAGGGCTTAACAAATGATGTTTTTGACCTGAACGTCAAAAGGAATACCGAAGGTATGCTTCACGACAAGATAAGGCATTTCAAGCCGGATCTCATCGGTTTCAGCATGATGAGCCTCAATTATAAGTATAACTATGGTGTGATAGAACGGCTTAAAGCTATCTTCAAAGATGTGAAGGTTGTGGTGGGCGGCGCTCACCTTTCCACAATAAGAAAAGAGGTCCTTGAGAATTGCAAGGCGATAGATTACGGCGTGACCCTGGAAGGAGAACATACGCTTTTGGAGCTCATGAAAGGCGACGAAGATGAGCCGGATATAAAGGGGTTGCTATACAGGGACGCCGGCAGAATAATCTATAACGGCGACAGGCCGTTTATCCAGGATCTCGACAGCCTGCCATATCCTCGATACAAGAAATTTAACAAGAGCGATTATTCGACCCTTGTGTCGCTCTTCTCTTCAAGGGGGTGCCCTTTTGAATGCACCTTCTGCCCTACAAAGCTTGCTATAGGGCGCAGGTTCTTTACTCGTTCCGCGAAAAGCGTAGTCGACGAAATGCAATACCACTACGATCTGGGCTACCGGGATTTCACTTTCAGGGATGATAACTTCACCCTTGTCCGTGACAGGGTTTATGAGATCTGCGATGAGATAGAGAAGAGGAGTTTTAGGGACATCTATCTTATGTGTGATGCAGGTGTGAGGGCGGATAAAGTTGACCGCGATATCCTGAAAAGGATGAAAGATGTAGGGTTCAAAATGGTAGCCATAGGCGTAGAGGCGGGAAACGACAGGGTATTGAAGATTATAAAGAAGAGTGAGACGATAGCCGAAATAGACAGGGCGATAAAGACAGCCTGCGAGCTGGACTATATAGTGGAGTTATTTCTTCTTATAGGCGCGCCCGGGGAGACCTGGAAAGACTTTGAGGACACATTGAGCATCGCTACGCGCTACCCGGTAATGATAACCAGTTTCTATCATATACTCCCTTATCCGAACACAGAGCTGTTTGACTTCGTTAAAAGCAATAATTATCTCCTGAGAAGCTATGAGGAGTATCTTAACGATGGTTCGCAGAGAGTCAATACGCCCTTTTTCGCTACGCCCGAATTTTCTTACGAGCTTAGAAAGAAAGCGTTTAATTACGCGTACAAGGTGACATCGAAACACGTTAAAAAGGCCAAAATAGCTTATTCCAGGAAAAATGTGCATAAAAAATTGAGAGCGATGGGGATGGGCGACAAACTGGCATCCTTTTTTGCGAGGATATATACGGCGGATCTTCTCTTTGATCTGCTTTCCAGCAATAAGCTGCTGGCCATATTGAAGAAAAATATGAAAAGGCGTGCCGCAGTAAAGAGCGCCGGGATTCAATAACCATGAATATGAAAGCCCTGAAAGAGCTGTCGGGAATAATTTTACAGGACCATACATTCGGCCAAAAGCTGAATTATTGCAAGTATCTCTTTTTCCCCAAAAAGGAAGTATTGGATTACGACCCCGTTACGA
The DNA here is from genome assembly GCA_018823705.1 of Candidatus Omnitrophota bacterium. Taxonomy (GTDB): domain Bacteria; phylum Omnitrophota; class Gorgyraeia; order 2-01-FULL-45-10; family 2-01-FULL-45-10; genus CAIMPC01. Next base: position 27,289 of record JAHJHP010000039.1, read on the forward strand.
TATCGATAGTGGCGACCGGCCGTTGTACTCTGTCATGCGATATGTGTCCGACTCACTCGCGCCTGACGTCAAAAGAGTATGAGCATGCTCAGGCCATTGTCAGGGACGTTGACCTCGATACATTTAAAAAAATGATCGACAGGTTCGGCAGGGCGACCACCATCCACATAATAGGCTCAGGCGAACCGCTTCTGAATAAGGATTTATTTGAAATGGTCGAATACGCGGCCGGCAAGCGGATAACGGTGAAGATGTTCTCGAACGGGACGACCATAGAGCAGAATATCGACAAGCTGCTTGCCTCGAGGCTGGACGGGATAACGGTAAGCCTGAACGGCCAGAATGCCGGGGAGTTCTCGAGGATGACAGGCATGCCGGCGGAGGCGTATCGCGGAATTTATGATGCTACAAAGCGGCTCATCGATAAGAGAAATAAGATAGGAGCCAGGCTTAAGGTGAAGTTGTCGTTTATAATAGACAGGTTTAATTACAGGTCCATGCCCGAAATGATAGAAGTTGGCCTGGCCCTCGGCGCGGACCATATATTTTTATGTAATTTTTTACACTCGCCGTATGACGGCCTTCGCGCGCATGAGCGTGTGCTTATGATAGAAGGGGAAGTGGCCCGGGAACTAAAAACCATCATCGGCAAGTATTCGGCGGCAGTATCCAGGAAAGTGACATGGCCTGTGCCGGTCGACTCTCGGCAGCGCTTCAATAAGTGCTCGACGCATTTTTCGCAGATCCGGTTTGACGGCGATGGCAATGTCTCAAGTTGTTCGATGATGCTCCTTAATATGGCCGGCCATGGCCATTATGAAGAAGAGGATGTCTGGAATAACGATTTCTTCAGAAAGATGAGAAGAACGTTCCTCGATGGCAGCGGAAAGGATATCCCGGAGCCGTGTAAAGCATGTCCTGATAATAAAGGCGTTTCCATATAAAAGAGAGGGTTATGATGTCCGCACCTGATAAGAATAAAAGAGTGATCATTGTGAGGGTCGAGAGCGATATTGTGCTCCATCCACTGGGGACGCTCTATATGGGTAACGAGCTCAAGAAGGCCGGTTACGATGTCAGGGTCTATAATATATTCAAACATGAGATAGCCCGGACCGTAGAGGCGATCGTGGAAGCTAAGCCGCTTTTTGCCGGTTTTTCCACTATGACGGGATTGCAGACGAAATACACCCATCAGATGTCGGAGGCTGTAAGGGCCCGCGACAAAGATATTAAGATCGTATGGGGCGGCGTCCATCCGACCCTGCTTCCGGAAGATTGCCTGAAGGAAAATTGCGTCGATATTGTGGTAATGGGCGAAGGAGAGGAGATCATCGTCGCGTTGGCGGATTGTCTTTTAAGCGGCGGTGACCTGAAAGGCGTCAGAGGGATAGGATACAAAAGCGCGGGCAAGCTCGTTATCGACTCACAGCGCCAGTTTATTAAGGATCTCGATAAATATGAGCCCGACTGGAGCCTTCTGGACGATTTTGAGAAATGCGTGACGACGCTTCCGGATGGTATGCGGCAGATGGATTTCGTCGCTTCAAGAGGGTGTCCTTATAATTGCGCTTTCTGTTATAACCTCAAGTTCAACGATAGGCGCTGGCGCAAGCATTCTTTCGAATACGTGATAAACAAGATAGGGTATCTCAGGCGCGAGCATAATATACGGGCGATCCATTTTCACGATGACAACTTCTTTGTGGATATGGAACGGGCGTTCCGCATCCTGGAAGCGTTAAAGAATATGGACGTTATAGCCACCTCATGCATGATACGCCTTGAGGTTATAAGCGATGATATAGTTAATCGGCTAAGGGCGCTCGGTGTCAGGCGGATATTTGTAGGTGTCGAATCGGGTTCGGACAGGGTATTGAAGATGATTAACAAGGAGTTGACGCGTGAGACGATACTTGAGAAATTCAGGCTCCTGTCGAAGTTCAGGGATATCTCCGTAACCGCGGCATGTATCATAGGATTTCCTACGGAGACCTGGAATGACATCTATAAGACGATAGACCTCGGGGTAACGATCTCCGAAATATTCCCTGATGTCGTGGTAACTTTCCAGACTTTTATACCGTATCCCGGCTCGCGACTCTACGAGGTCGCCCTCGAGAACGGTTTTTCACTCCCCCGGCATATGTCAGAGTATGACACGTTCGATACCTATAAGGGCGAGATGAATCTGACGTGGCTGCCATGGGCCGATGAGAAGACCAAGACCATATTCTATAGAATCGATAAGTACGGGAAGCTCCTGACCCACTCGAAGGGCTCCAGCCCGTTGAGAACGGCCGGCAAGGAGCTCTTCTACAGGCTGAGTAAGGCGCGCCTCAGAAACAGGTTCTTCGCCTTCCCTTGGGAGATATCCGTACTGCATAAGTTTAACAGATACTATAATCCGAAATGCCCGATATGAGTTACGGTAAAAGAAAGGTCCTGATCATTTCTTATGTCTGGCCGCCGATGGAGGGCGTAGGCCTGATGAGGGCGATGAAGTTTGTCAAATATCTCCCTGAAAACGGCTGGGAGCCTATAGTATTGACGATAAAAGCTGAAAAGTCTGCCGCGCAGGCAGGATCGATCCCATCGTGCGATACGAAGGTATTCAGAAGCGATTACAGGGATGTAGCGGGTGAAATCAAGAGATTATTCTCTGTAAAAAGAGCGCGGTGCGGGAACGATGGTCATAATGAAGCCGCGCGAAAAGGATGTGAAAAGAGCAGGCGATCTCCATCGTTTATTCGTGAAATGGTCCTGATCCCCGATGATCAGATAGGGTGGTACAAGTTCGCGGTAGATGAGGGCAGGAAGATCGTAGGGAGAGAGGGCGTAGACCTGATAATAAGTACCTCTCCTCCGGAGACGGCCCATTTAATCGGGCGTGCCTTAAAAAAGGCATTCAATATACCGTGGGTAGCGGATCTCAGAGACCTATGGTCCGAAGATCATTTCAGGGAGAGGCCTTTTATTAAAAAGTTAGTGCTGCGTCGCATCGAAAAGACGGTGCTTAAAGACGCGGACAGGGTGGTGACCGTTTCGGAGCCGTGGGCAGAGACGCTGAGGCTTTCATTAGGCGCCGGCAAGAATAAGGTCGAGGTTATTGAGAATGGTTTTGACGAGGAAGATTTCGGTAAAGCCGTTTATGGCGGAAATAAGAAATTTACGATATCGTATACAGGAAAATTGCATGCCGACAAACAGCCGGTGGCCGGCCTATTTAAAATTTTAAAAGACCTCATAGGTGAAGGGCGGATAGACCGGGACAGAATACAGGTTGATTTTTATGTGATGGGATATGCCAAACCGGATATCAGTGAGATGGCCCGATCTTATGGTTTAAACGGAGTCGTTTTTGAGCATGGCATGGTCGATTATAAGAGATCCCTGGAGATCCAGAGAGTATCCGACGTATTGCTTTTTATACAATGGCAGGGCAGAGGCGGCGATGGATGGTATTCGGCGAAGATTTACGATTATATCGGCTCGGGAAGGCCTATTCTGGCGTTGGCCGGGAAAAGAGGCATCGTCGCGGACCTTATATCGGAAACATCCAGCGGGATCATGGCGGAGGATGAGGTCAGCCTCCGGGAAGCCCTGCTGAAGTTATACTGTGAACATGTTGAAAATGGTTTTGTTAAATATGCCGGGAACGAAGCCAATATTGCCAACCATTCACGGAAGATGAGGGCCAGAAAACTGGCCGCGCTCCTGGATTCGGTCATAACGAAGGGCTTAGGTGACGGCTCCGTCCGGAAGGTGAAAGATGAATGACTTGTTGTGGAGATTAATAAAGAGCTTTTCCTATCGCACCGCTGAAGCGGCTTACAGGATATTTCCAAAAAAAGCGACGCTGACGTTTTATTGTTACATGACATATATTATGCGCGCCCTGACATGGAGACTCGCATGCAAATATTATGGGCGATCGATGGCAGAGTACCGGGGCGATGTACCGGATTTTGTTCTATCGCACATTATGCCGGGTGATATCGTGATCGATGTGGGCTGCGCGGAAGGCAACTTGACGCGTCTGGTGGCAAAAAAAGCGAAAAAAGTGGTCGCTGTAGATATAGACAAGGATTATCTGACAGCCATAGATAAGACCGAGGAAGGGTTGCGGAACGCGACATTTATTTATGGCGATATTGCAGGCCTGAAGTTCGACGAGACCTTCGACGTCGCTATCCTTGTTCACACTATAGAGCATATGGATAACGCGAATACTATATTGAATAAGATCTCCGGGATTGCCCGGAAGATCATAGTCGAAACGCCGGATCAGGAGTCGGATTGGCTGACCAAGACGCTTCTGGACCTTGGGATAGAGGAGCGCGGCGACGATAAGCATGTTAAGTTATACGACGGAGCCTCTTTGAAGGAATCTCTTGAGCAGAACGGCTGGTCGGACGTAGTTATTTCTAAAGGTGTCGGCGCGGTGCGCGCTGTGGCGGCTTCGAAATCGTTCAAATGAAGTATAAACACAGGTTGAGGGATATGCTCTCGGAAAAACTTATCAGGATAGCGTGGTATTTGACGAATATGAACTTGCCGGAAAGGCGCGCCCTTTCATACGTAAATTTCTGCATACATACGGAAGTCATATACGAAGACGGGACATATCGGGCGCTTTTGAAATTCTCCAGGGATTTTAAAGAGCTTACCGGCAAGAAGATCACCGTGTGCGTCAGCACCCCCATCTGTCCTCTGGTGAGAAAAGGCCTTGTCGATAACGGGTTGTCCGAGAAGGCATTCAGCGAGAGGGTTTCGGAGATGGCCAGGCATGCCGACGTCGGTTACCACGGCCATTATTATCCGGAAGGGACGACGACATTTGACCATATGCGCAGATCCGACTATAACAAAGATCTTGTGGTAAAGCAGATCACCAGGGAGATGACATGGTTCAGGAATATAGGGATATCCCCTAAGACATATATAGCCGGATGCTGGTTCATGATGAAAGAGATGGTGCTGGAACTGGAACGATGCGGCATAGAAGTGGATGCGTCCATAAGGAGAGGCAAGGGCGATACCTTTGGAGGAGTTTATCTGGATATTTCCAGGGTGCCGCAATATGGCAGGCCTTTTATACTACCCCCCTCAAAGAATATAGTCGAGATACAGAGTATATTCGGGCCGGTAATGGCTCCCGCGATCATGAAGGGCCACCTATCACGATATATGAGGTCCGATATAGGGTCTGTCCAGTCGTTCATATTTCCGCTTCACGACTGGGATATACCGCGCTACTACCGCAATATATGGGCAAACGTCAGGGAGCTGCAGCGGCATAAAGACAAGATAGCGTGGGCTAACGTCAATGAGATGCGTGGTATGTACCTGAATGGCAAGATCGTATGAGCGTAAAGAAGAGCGGTTGGATCGATGAGGCCCTGCGCGAGACGGAGACGGTCGCGCCGGATCTCCAGCCCTGGCCTGACTATTTTAAATTTAAGGCGGAGGAGCTGAGAACGATATTGAATTTCTGCGAATTCAGCGATGCCGGTTCGATCTTAGAGGTAGGCTGCGGAAATGGGTTTACTTCATATCTTTTGTCAAAAAAGGCCGGTCGAGTGGAAGCTTTCGATCTGCCTCGCCAGGACTCCGCAAGCCACTCCGTGGGCATACGCATGGCCGGAAGACTTGCAGTCAGGATGAGAGCCGGGAACATGAATGTCACGGGTGGATCCGTTACCGATATGCCCTATAGAGACGGTTCGTTCGACGTAGTATTCTCGCAATATATGCTTCATTACGTTAAGGACAAAAAGAGGGCATTGGGTGAGATGCGGAGAGTTTTGACCGACAAAGGTGTCATGGTGACCATTGTGCCGAATTTCACGGAGCGGATTTTTGTTCCACTCATAAAATATGAATATATTATCAGCAGACTTATAGCTAAGATGACAGGCCAGGGAGCTTTCGCGGCAGCCGGTGAAGCCACGGGCCACTCGGCCGATACCTCGACCCCCTGGCAATCCCGTAAAATATCCCGGATATTGAACGACTATATTTTATTAAGGCCGGACGGCGCCTACCGCAATTATTTTGAAGAGATGATTAGCCATTGGCCGGGTACATGGATACGATTACTCGAGGAGAGCGGATTCAAAGTGCGAGGTGTATTCTCAACACAGATGATGCCCCTGGGTCTTTTCGCATTCTTAGGAAGCTCCGGGACAAGATTATTATCCGGAAAGATCCATAGCCTGACAAGAGCCATCGGCGGACTGCCGATACTTAACAGTATGGGTTATTCACTCGGTATTATTGCGGTCAAGAATTAAAACGCATGAAGACACTGATAAAGATCCTGGATATTTTGGGGTTCCTGTTTTTTGGGGCCGTATTCGCTTGTCCGATAATTTGCGCGGCCATAATCTCGTCATGCATTACCAGAAGACGCCGCGCCGGAAACGGAGTACGTGAGCTTTCCTTTGCCGTATTCGATCTCATAAGCAATAAGTACCCCAGCATGCTTGAGGATGCGCTCCTGGACGGTTATTTAGATAGGCACTATTATATCTATCTTGATTTTAGCCATTCAAACGACAGATTCGAAAATATCGGGGATGATATTTTTTTTTACAGCATAGCTGCTCATCCCGGAAACTGCATATATAAGGCAGGTTTCCATAAAGTGAGCATGCTTATAACGGAAGCAAGGGCCCTTTTAAGGGGCTATCTGCTGGCATTGAGGAATGATATTGATCTGATAAAGGCTCACGATCCCCATCTTTTAGGATTAAACGGCTTGATAATTTCCAGGCTGCTCGGGTTACCCTGCGTTTTGCATCTGAATTCGGACTTTGATATGAAATACCGCGGCACCGGGAAGATATCATCTCCGATCCTGATCTCAAGAGGGGTGGAACGGCTCTTCGAATCGACGATCATGCGTTTTTACGACCTTATAGTGGCAGACAGAAAATTTTACAGCCGATCCAGGCATTTTTCCAGGGACAGTATAAAAAAGTACAGGGCCTTCGGAGTGCGCGTCGATAGACTGCACTATGCCGATCCTGCTTCGAGGACAGATCTAAGGGCAAGCCTTGGATTGGACGGCGCCAGGATCATCTTGTATGTGGGGCGGCTTCATCCCGTCAAGTATCCCGAGGATGCTGTAAAAGCCTTCAGCATAATAAAAAAGAGCGTTCCTAACGCGTACTTGCTTATAGCCGGCGCGGGCGTTTTGCGGGATACCCTGGAACGGATGGCAGGTGAGTACGGGCTAAAAGACAGCGTCCGGTTTCTCGGACAAAAAAAATATGAAGAGCTGGTAGATCTATTATATACCGCGGATGTGTTACTGGCTCCCCACGGTGGTGTCACGCTGGTCGAAGCGGCCCTTGCCTCAACGCCGGCCGTGACCTATGATTTCGACTGGCATTCCGAATTTCTGAAGGATGGAGAGATGGGCTATATAGCGCCGTTCCGTGATTTCAAGAGCATGGCGCAAAGAGCGATCGATATATTGACCGATGAAGCGGTGAGGGTCAGGATGAGCGAGCTGTGCAGGAAGGTCGCGGTTTCCGGCTGCTCGAGAGAAAGATCTATGGAAAACGAGAAGAAAATATACAGGGAGCTTATCGGGGCATGAAGAAGATACTGAAGGTCATGTCCATATTGGGTATCGCTACATGCGTCAAGCTCATCCTGGGATTTGTTCGAGCCAAATTTCTTGCCTGTCAGCTTGGGCCTGCAGGTATGGGGCTTGTGGGGCAGGCGACGATGTATTGGGTATTTGCCATACAGATCTGCTCGCTGAATATAGGCATAGGTATTACCAAGGAGATATCGGAAGGCATCGCGCGCAACGATAAAGAGCGGATCCGTCACACCATCAATACGGCGTGGACACTCCAGCTTCTTGCCTCGATCATCTTCATCGCGGCGGTCCTTCCGTTCTCGGCTTATCTGTCGAAGTTCGTCTTTGCGGATCAGAAGTATTGGCTGTATTTTGCCGGCATTACCGTAGTAACGCCGTTTGCTGTCTACCTGACCGGGGCGGCAGATCCGGTATTGTACGGGTTCAGAAAAGTTGCGGATGTTTCAAGGCTGATTATCATGTATACGCTGATCGGTATATGCCTTCTTCTGGTGCTCGTCTATTTTTACAAAATCGAAGGAATGATGATACAGATCATGGTCATTTCGGTCGTCGGTTTCATCCTGTCGTACCATTATATCCGGAAGTGCACGACGATCAACCCGCGGCCTGATCCGGGCCTTTTCAGGAAGCCTCAGACCCGCGCGATCGCCTCAAACTTATTTCAGTATGGTTTCATATCGTTTATCCCGGCCAATATCGGCATGTTCACTATGATTTATATACGCGGACTCTTTATGAGGCAATTTGGGGTCGAAGCGAACGGGTATTTTCAGGTCGCTTACGCGGTCAGCGCGTATTATCTGCCGTTTGTGACGAACGCCCTCTGGGGCCATTTCTATCCGGAGATGTGTTCCCTGAAAACAAATGAGGATATTAACCGCGAGCTGAACCAGTTTATACGATTCGCTATCCTTGTTTCGACGGCTATCGCGGCAGGCTCTATAATATTCAGGAAATACCTTATCCTGATATTGTTCTCCAGTAAATTTATGGACGCCTACGACCTGCTGGGAATCCAGGCTGTCGGTGATATCTTTCTTGTGCTCTTCTCCACGTTCAGCACGGCGCTTATGGCAAGACGGAAATTTGCGGGGGTTATCGGGATATCAGCGATCGGATATAATGCGTTGTTACTGGCGATTTACTTCGTCGTGAGGGGCATGCCTGGCATCGACTACCGTAGCCTTAATGTGGCCCTGGTGCTCGCGAACGTTGTGATCGTAGCGGCGCACATGCTCTACGCGCGTTTTGATACGGGGTTCCTTCTGACAGGAAAGAACGTTTCGCTTATAGTTAAGACAGGTATATTTGTCACTATAATATTTTTATTACCGGACGGCAGCCTGGCGCTCGTGGCTGGTAAGATCGCCCTGTCAGCTGTATGGCTCGCGCTCTCTATCACGAAAAATGAGGCGCAGCGCGGCCTGGATATAATCCGTTCTTTTATCCGGAGGAAACAAGCTCATGCATAACAGGGAGCGCATGAACGACGATGGCAAAGTCATTATCTTTTCAAAAATATACATGTTTTTTTGCGTAAATAAGGGGTAGACGGGATGAAGATATCTCTTGTCATACCGGTAAGAGACGAGGCCTGTAGTATCGGGAGACTACTCGGCTCTATCTCCGGCCAGACGAGGCTTCCGGATGAAGTTATATTTGTTGACGCCGGATCGGTCGATAAGACGGTCGACATAATCATGCAATACAAGGACGATAGAGTCCGGTTAAAGCATATATCTATAGGTGTCGCTTATCCCGGCACTGCCAGAAATGCCGGAGTAAGAGAGGCCGGCCATGAGCTTATAGCATTTACCGATGGAGGAATAGAGCTCGATAAAGATTGGCTTAAGGAGCTTAGCTTGGTAATAGCGAAGGATTCGGCCGCGGATGTCGTCTACGGAAACTATGCGCCCAGGGCAGATACATTTTTTAAACAGTGCCTTTCCATGGCAATTGTCCCACCGCCTGTCAATAAGGGCAGCGGTAAAACGCGGCCCAGGTTTATAGCTTCATCGCTTTTGAAAAAGACGGTATGGGCTGCGGTTGGGGGGTTTCCGGACCTGAGGGCCGCTGAAGACAGGATATTCATGGAACGGATAGAAAAGAGAGGCTATGTCTCGAAATACAGCCCGAATGCCCATGTAATATGGAATGTGCCGGGGGATTTGAAGAGCGCATTCAGGAGATTTTGCAGTTATTCATATCACGACCTATTAGCCGCCCGCACGACCGATTGGCACATCCCTGTTTTGAAGATGTACGCGGCGGCCTTGCTCTTTATTATGTTAGGGATTTTCGTTTCGCCGTTTTTTATTCTATTACCGTTTATCGGTTTCATGCTCAGAGTGATCCGGAAGATGACCGTCAACAGAAATGAGCCATATTTCAGGACGCTTTACGTACCCGCATATTTTATTATTACGGGTTTCTTGATATTTTTAGTGGATATTGCAATGTTTACGGGCTGGGTTAAGCATATTAAGCATATATTGAAGCATCCTGAATGCCGAGGACAGAAACGCCATGAAGACTGATCACAATATCCTGCCCATAGCTATCGCGCTCGGAATAATAAGTTATTTCCTGGGTGGGACCGTCTTTCTATTCTTTGTTTTTGGCTCCATCGGCTATTGTATCTATACAAGATCAAGCCTTGAGGACAGGGCCTTCATCATAAAAGTCCTTATAGCCGGTTTCCTGTTGAGGGTACTCTTTGCTGTGGTATTTCATGGGGCGAACTTTGCCAAGGGGTATCATGGCATTTCAGGAGATGACCTTCTTTATACCGTAAAGAGCTGGGCTCTCGTATTCAAATGGGAAGGTAAGCCCGACAGATGGGCGGATATAATTACGAGCGCATCGAGTAGATTTGGCCTCAATCCTTTTACGTATCTCATGGCGATCTTTTATAAGATCTTTGGTTTTCATCCGGTAGAGGTCAAGGTGATAAATTGTATCCTGGGGAGCCTGATAGGGTGGGTCACATATTTGACTGCGGCGGAGATATTTGACAAGCGCGCGGCAAAGATCTCGATGTGCATAGTTATGTTCTGGCCATCACTTATCAGATGGTCGATAGCTAATCTTAAGGACCCGCTCATAATTCTGTCATTCATGGTATGCATATACATTTTGATATCGGCCCTGCAGCGTAAGATAGAGATATGGCGATACATCATCTTTCTTCTATCGGCGACTATCATATTTTTCTTTACGCCGCAATTATACTTTATACTTATTGCCGGAGGCGCCGGCCTTTTAATAATGTTCCGGGCCTTGCGATCGATGCGCAGCAAGAGAATAATATATTTATTGGTTGCGGCGGCTGCGCTTCTTGTCGTAGCGGGGGTCTACTATTTTTCATATGTAAAACCGCATGCGTTTGTGCAGTTGATATACAAGTGTGAATTGAACCAGTATACGATTTCCGGGTCGGATTTCGCGGGGTACTATTTTTATCCCGGTACGTTCGTCGATAATCTTAGCAGGGAGATCGTTTCATTGCCGGTTTTTGCCGATATAATATTCAAGAACGTCGTATATTTTATGCTTACACCATTTCCATGGCAGATCACTTCGCCGGAACGCCTCCTTTCATTTCCGCAGATGATGTTATGGTATGTTTTACTGATCCTGTCCTTTTTTGGGATTGCCAGGCTATTCACCCGCAGGGGCCCAACGGCTTTCTTTATAAGCATTCTGCTGGGTGTCGGTGTTATAGTCAGCGCGCTTGCGGAGGGAAACATAGGTTCGGCGCTCAGGCACAGGGATATATTTACCCCGTTCTTTGTGATATTGGCCTCGACGATAATAAGCGACATGATCTTTGACAAGAGATTATCGAAGGAAGGTGCCGAGTGAACGTAGCGCTGATATATCCGCTCCTTTCGAGAAAGAGGAGCCGGATAGACGAGAATAAGCAGTTCTGGCCGCCGCTCGGGCTTGCGTATATAGCGGCTGTCCTTGAAAAAGAAGGCCACAGGGTCAGGATACTAGACAGGGACGCGCTGTTGCGCAAGAACGATATGGATTTCGAAAGAGTTGACGCGATCACCATCGATGAGGTGAAGTCGCTCAAGGCCGACATTGTCGGAATAAGCGCTACTACGCCGAACATGTCCGATGTTGGTTACGTATCCCGGCATATAAAGAACGCTTACAGTGGCGCAGGCCTAGTGCTGGGCGGCCCTCATCCATCGGGAGAACCTATCCTCAGCCTCAATGATAATCCGAGCGTCGATATGGTTGTGAAGGGCGAAGGAGAATTCACACTGCTCGATATTGCCCGGGGATTACCCCAGGAAAAGATCAGAGGTATATATTACCGAAAGAGCGGTGGCGTTTGTTCGACAGAGCCGCGCGACCCGATCAAGGATATCGATGAACTGCCAATGCCGGCCCGCCACCTGCTCGATATGAAGTTCTACACGCGGCCGAGCAGATTTACATCGAGGAACCTGAATCTCAGGACAACGTCGATATTTACGGCGAGAGGATGCCCTTATAGGTGCAACTTCTGCGCCGGGCCGCTCGTATTCAGTGGTAAAGTGCGGTTTCATTCTCCGGAGCGTGTGATAAAGGAGATAGAAGAGCTCATCTCGAAATATGGCATCGAGGCGCTCTATTTCGCGGAAGACATGTTTCTGAGCTCAAGAGAGAGAGCGGAGGAGCTCCTGGGGCTTTTTATAGAGAAAGGCATCAATAAGAAGATAAGGTGGATGGCGCAGGCAAAGGCCAGTATAATAACGAAAGAACTTCTCGGCCTTATGAAAGATGCGGGATGTGTCGGCATAGAGTATGGATTCGAGTCCGGTTCGCAGAGGGTGCTCGATCTCATGAATAAGCGCCTTAAGATCGGGGAGAGTTTGAAGGCGGCGGAACTTGCGCGAAGGGCGCGGATGAGGTTTCAGGCGAATATCATCGTGGGGTATCCGGGCGAACAGGAAGAGGATTTTAAAAAGACGATAGCATTTATAAAAAAGGTAAGGCCTAACATGGTAGGTTTCAATATCTTCATGCCGCTCCCCGGAACGCCAAGCTACGACGAGTTGAAACGCGAGGGTAGGGCGTTACCGAAGTGGGACGATATAGGCGACCCGGAGGCGTCTCAGACAAATTACGCGGATATGCCGCCTGCGACATTCGAAAAGCTTTATCTGGAGGCGCGGCTCAAGGTGATACTCCCGATGAACTTAAAGTCATTTCTAGCCGATAATATCCGGAATCCTGTGCGGCTGGTCCGTATCGCGTTCACTCAGTTCAGGGGCGTTCTTATCAAGACGTACCGGTC
>JAHJHP010000040.1 GCA_018823705.1 Candidatus Omnitrophota bacterium
AATAATAAAAGAACCGCGGATGATTGAGGCCGCCTCCGGCGGCCGAGTTCCGCATGTTCCCCTTTTTTAGCTGAACAAAAGACCGATCCCTATAGCTTGAGCTTAGGGGAAATATTTTCAGTGCGAATATACTTCGCACTTAGGTCAGACGACGCCCTCGAAAGTAAACGCCGCTGTAGATAAGGCGGAGCAAATGGCACGTTTGACAAGCTTTATAGCCGCGTGCTATTATAGGCGCTGTGAATAAGGTCGTCACGCTTGCTAAAAGCCTGATCAATCTGATCTATCCCCTGCACTGCGCTTCTTGTGGCAGGCATATCGAGAGCGTAAACGATCGGGGAGTATGCGATCTCTGCCTGAAAAAGATAAAGCGTAATCCGCTGCCCTATTGTCCTTCATGCGGACGATCAATGCATACCTCTGAGGACGTCTGCGCGGAATGCCGGGCGATGCGCCCTTTCTTCAGCTCCGCGCGCTCAACCTGCATGTATGAAGGCGCCCTGAAGGAATTGATACATAAGTTCAAATACAATAACAGGCGCATGCTCTCCGGAACATTTGCCGGCATCATGCTGGATTTTATTAAAGAGAACCCTGACGCGGTAGAAGGCATAGACATAATAACATTCGTGCCTTTACGCAGGAATAGAGCTTTGGCGCGCGGGTTCAATCAGTCCAAACTGTTGGCCTCTCTGATAGGGAAGTCCCTGGGCATCCCGGTAACGGAGTGCCTCGAAAAGACGCGTTTGACAAAAAACCAGAACGAGCTCTCGAGAGAAAACAGGCTCGTCAATCTTAAAGGCGCTTTCAGGATCAGGCCGGATATTGAAGAGGCCGTCGTAAGAGGCGCCGGTATATTGATAATAGACGATGTTATGACGACTGGCGCGACGTTGAATGAGATGAGCCGTGTGCTGATAGATCGGAGTGCTGGCAAGGTGCGTTGTCTTACTCTGGCAAGGGGTATTTAACGGCAGAAAGAGGTTGATCGGGTGAAGATCATCGACAAGTATATGGTGAAGGGATTCCTGTCACCGTTCTCCTGGTGCATGGTGCTATTTATCGTCATGGCCATCATAATCGACGTATTCTCCTTTATCGACGATATAATCAAATTCAGGATACCTGTCACTTCGCTTGCGGCCTTCTACTTCTATTACGTTCCTACAATATTTTTGCAGATTGCTCCAATGGCGGCGCTTCTGTCTACCGTATATCTCCTGAGCAATCTGAATAAAAATAACGAGATCACCGCGATGAAGTCGAGCGGAATAAGCTTATGGAGGATACTTGCGCCGCTCTTAGCGCTGGGGCTCCTGATAAGCAGCGTTGTGTTCGTGGTAAATGATAAAATCAATCCCCTCTTTTCTAAAACGGCGAACTACATAAGACGGGAGGAACTGGAGAGCCAGAAGGCCAGAGAGACCAAGGCTAAGGTGCTTAAGAACATCGCGATCTACGGCCTCGGTAACCGCATAATATTCGCCCGTAATTACGATACCGTGAATAAGACCCTTGTCGATATAATCATACATGAGCACGATACTGAAGAAAACCTGACATCCAAGATAACCGCTCAGAGCGGCTCATGGACGGGAGATGGTTGGATATTTAATAAAGTCATACGCTATACGATCGATAATTCCGGAAGGATACTTAAGGCGCCTGAATTCTTTGAAGAGAAGATCTTGCCGCTTAAAGAGCGGCCGAGCGACTTCGCCGCGAATGAATGGAAGGCTGATTACATGAGCTATAATGAGCTCAGGAGTTACATAATAAATTTTCAGAATGCCGGAGCGCGTCTACTAAGAGGGCTCATCGTGGACCTGCACTACAAGGTCGCATTTCCGTTCATAAGCCTTATCATAATACTCATAGGCGCGCCGTTTGCCATTGTTAATAATAGGGGCGGCGTGCTTCTGGGGATAGGTATGAGCATAGCGATAGGCCTGTTATACTATGCTTCAATAGCGATATTTCTTGCGTTTGGGAAAGCCGGGCTTCTACCGCCTGTTGTCGCGGCATGGCTTGGCAATGTAGTATTCGCCGTATGGGGAATATGTCTGGTCAACAAGCGGTCATAAACAATTGTAGGGGAGGTTTAAACCTCCCCTACATATAAAGCAATAACTTAAAACAGTCCGACCTCTAGTCCGCGCCTTCTCCGCTCATATCCACCGCTGAATGCGACTTGGGTTTCCTGTGTATAACACGCTTCAATACTGTGTGCTTTAGTACCGCGTCCCTGGTATTCTTCACGTTAAGCTTTTCAAATAAAAATTCAAACCTGGCCTCTATATCTTTGGCTATCGCATCCCTGATCTCCTGCGACAGGCCCATGATCTCTTTTTTGAAAGGCCCAAGCGCTTTCTTGCGCGCGCCGTAGATGAACTGCTCATCTGTCTGGCCGGGCTTACGCTCGCCGGATACGTTCTTATTCAGCCATTCATATATCCTGGCCTTCAGCTCTTCAGGAAAGTGCGCGCTCTCGTAGACCATATTCTGGAATTCGGTCGCGAGATGGACTTCGGCCGTTCCTACTTCGGGGAACTTACCGAAGGCGTCAGAAGGGAGCGTCGAAGCCCCGTGCTGGACCGCGCCCGCCATACCGTACTTTTCGCGCGCCTCTTTCGAGAGGGTCCTCAGCGTTTCAAAATCCAGCTTCACCCTGGCCATCGTGCCGTCGCTTAACAGGACGCCTCCATGGCTCGTTCCGGTCTGAATGCTGACTTTGCTCATCCCTACACGGCCTTTTCTGATCTTGGAGTTAAAACCGCTCATAAAAGCCTCAAGATCCTCTACCGTCGAATTCTTCTCGCCTACCTCGCCTATTTCACCGCCCACCGATACCTCTATGCCCTTCGGCTGGTGCTGACGGATAAAATTGGTAAGTTTGGCGCACGACTCGTAGTTCGACCTCTGTTGTTTCTTTATATCCTTCTTTTCCAGATCCACAACCGTAGAGGAGTCGATATCTATATTGTAGAATCCCGCTTCGATAGCCTGAAGAATTATCGTCCTTATATTATCAAGCTCTTTCTCGGGGTCCAGCTTAAAGTTTTTCGCGTTGACCTGAAAGTGGTCGCCCTGGATAAATACCGGCCCCGACCACTCTTCCCGAATGGCTGCGGCAAGTATAACCGCCGTATACTCGACCGGAGGCTGGTTTGTATAACCCATCTCCGATTTTGCTATCTCAAATATAAAACAACCGGCGTTGATCTTTTTGGCTGCCCTGAATATGGCCCTGGCCAGATCGTAAGTGAGCACTCTCAAGTTTATCGCGGGCACCGTAAAATCATTGGCCGTCTCTCCTCTTCCGCGGGCAAGATAAAATCCGTTTATGCTGGCCGGAAAGATGCCCTTCTTATACGCCAGGCCCTTGATCTTTCGAGCAACGGCCTTCTTCTCATCGATATTATCGTTTAATATGAGATCTAGCGCCAACTTGTCTATGTCAATTCCTCGCCTACCCATCTTTTAAGCTCCTTTTTTACCGACTACGATCTACGTGCCCGCTTCCCAGCTCTCGAGATATTTCCTCTGCTCTTTTGTAAGGGTATCTATCCTGACGCCGAGCGATGCAAGCTTTAGCTTCGCTATATTCTTATCTATGAGATCCGGCACTTTATACACTTTTTTGGCAAGTTTCTTGTAGTTCTTCGCGACATATTCGCTGCACAGCGCCTGGTTGGCGAAGCTCATATCCATAACGCTTGCCGGATGGCCTTCTGCGGCAGCCAGGTTGATCAGCCTCCCCTCGCCAAGGAGATTGATGCGGCGTCCGTCGCTTAAGGTATATTCGTCCACGAATTCCCTGATCTTGCGTTTCTTCTTCGCCATCTTCTCAAGCGCCGGTATGTCTATCTCGACATTGAAATGTCCGGAATTGGAGACTATGACGCCGTCCTTCATGGCTTCGAAATGTTCTCTTCTCAGCACATTGATATCGCCCGTGACGGTTATGAAAACATCCGCCTTCCTGCAGGCTTCTTTGATCGGCATGACATTATAACCGTCCATTATGGCCTCAAGCGCCTTGGTGGGATCCACCTCGATAACGGTAACGTTCGCGCCCATCCCTTTTGCTCTCATAGCCACGCCCCTGCCGCACCAGCCGTAACCTACTACGACAACATTGGCTCCGGCCAATAATACGTTGGTCGCGCGCACCACTCCATCGAGCGTCGATTGCCCCGTGCCATAACGGTTATCGAAAAGATGCTTGGTGTCCGCATCGTTGACCGCTATGATGGGATACATCAGGAGACCCTGCTTCTCCAGGCTGCGCAGCCGGATAACGCCGGTCGTAGTCTCCTCAGTCCCTCCGAGGATATCGCCCACCAGATGTTTCTTCTCTTTATGTATCAACGATACGACATCCGCGCCGTCATCCATCGTGATATTCGGGCCGCACGCGATGGCATCCACTATGTGGCGATAATACGTCTTATTGTCCTCTCCCTTTATCGCGAAGGTCGATATGCCATGGTCCTTGACCAGCGACGCCGCGACATCATCCTGAGTGCTGAGCGGATTGGATGCGCAAATGTAGACCTGCGCGCCCCCGGCCTTCAGCGTTATCGCGAGATTCGCCGTCTCGGTCGTCACATGCAAACAGCAGGCCACTTTAAGGCCCTTGAGCGGCTTCTCTTTCGAAAAGTGCTTCCTGATAAGCGTAAGCACGTTCATGTATTCGTTCGCCCATTCGATGCGAAGCTTGCCCTGGCGGGCCAACCCTATATCCTTAATGTCATATTTCATCTATTGCCCCTTTTATCCTTTGGTTGGTAACATCTCGACTCGGTAGAGTTTTGTAGGGCAGGTTTAAACCTGCCCTACATAGAGTTGCATCCTTTATTTAACGTATTTCTTCAGGTCTTTGGCTTTATCCGTCTTCTCCCAGGTAAAACCGGCTCCCTCTCTTCCGAAGTGGCCATAAGCGGCCGTCTTCGTGAAGCGCTTGCCATCTGAATTGCGCAGATCAAGCTCGGCGATTATTCCGTGAGGTGTCAGCTCAAAATGATCGGTGACGATATTGACTATCTTTTCATTACTGATGCGTCCCGTGCCGTACGTGTCCACCATTATAGACAGAGGCTCTGCCTTGCCTATAACATACGCCAGCTGGATCATGAGCCTGTCGGCTATGCCTGAGGCTACGAGGTTCTTCGCTATGTATCTGCACATGTAGGCCGCCGAACGGTCGACCTTTGTGGGATCCTTACCGGAGAATGCGCCGCCGCCGTGAGCTATCGAGCCGCCATATGTATCTACGATTATCTTGCGGCCCGTCATACCGGTATCGGACTGAGGCCCGCCGATAAGGAACTTACCTGTCTGGTTGATGTAGAACTTCGTATCTTTATCGATGTGATTCTTCAGGATCGGCTTCGCTATCTTCTCTATTATCTCATGTCTCGCGGAATCCGACATAAGATCGGTCTTCTTATTTACCGCTTCTTCGGTATGCTGGGTCGCCACTACAACCGACGTAACGCGGCCGGGTTTGCCATCGTGGTATTCTACGGTGACCTGGGCTTTGCCATCGGGCCCGAGATACTTCAGGATATTCTTCTTCCTCACGTCGGCAAGTTTCTGGCAAAGCCTGTGTGAAAGCATTATAGGCAGCGGCATGAGTTCGGGGGTCTCGCGGCAGGCATAGCCCATCATCATACCCTGGTCTCCGGCGCCGCCCGAATCCACTCCCATCGCTATATCGGGAGATTGGGTGTGTATCGCGTTAAGTATGGCGCAGGTGTGATAATCGAAACCGTATTTCGGATGGGTGTAGCCAATATCTTTCAGAAGGTCGCGGCAGAGTTTATGAATGTCCACATACGCGGTCGTCGTTATCTCTCCTCCTATTATCAGGAGGCCCATAGTGACATAAGTCTCGCACGCGACGCGGCCTCTCTCATCCTGCGTCAACACCGTATCAAGCACCGCGTCCGATACCTGGTCGCAAACCTTATCCGGGTGACCTTCAGTCACGCTTTCGGATGTGAAAAGAAATTTCTTCTTTGACATATCCTATCTCTCCTTTTTGGTATAGTTCGAATCAGCTTTATTGTAAGACTCGATATTCCCTATATCGTACCAATCTTCAATAAACTTGAATCCGTATACTTTATCTTCTCCGCTGAGCCAGCCGATATAGTAACCGGGCGCGTCCAATTTAGACAGCATTTTAACATATTTATGAATAAATGGAAGTTTATTTTTAGGGAAGTAATATATGCCGGTCGAAACCAGGGTTGACTTTGGATTCTGCGGCTTCTCTTCAAAATCGACGATTTTATTGCTCGCATCCAGCTCTACGACGCCGTAGTTCCTGGCCAGATCCTTGCTTCCTACATCATATAGCGCTACCGAAACGCCGTCATTTGACCTGGCAAATTCCATAAAAGTCAGGATATTGAACTCAAATAAGTTGTCTCCAGCAACAACCAGCAGGTCGTTATCTATAGCCTTACTTTCGACAACGAAGTACATATCTTTTATGGCGCCAAGCCTGTTTTCGTTTGAGGTGGTTCCATCATTTATTACCGATATCTTATCCCGGAAAGACGTTCCCTGCGCCCATTTGACAAAATTATCGTAATATTTGGCATTGGTGATAACGTAAATCTCATCCCAACCTTTTATCAGGGACAACTTATCCATGATCCGGTCCATTATCGGCCTACCGCCTACCAATAAGAGCGACTTCGGCGTATTCAACGTAAGCGGCTGCAGTCTTACCGCGTAACCCGCGGCCAAAATTATGATCTTCATAATCTTGCCATATCCTTCTTTAGCTGAGTTATTCTATCTACGGGGGTCGGATCGCACTTATTTAATATCGCAAGGTAGAGGCTTACGTAATCGCCTATGTATATTAAGGAGAATATCCTGGAGAGCAGCCCTTTACCGCGGGAATTTATCTCGACCACCTTAACGCCGAGAGAGGTTATTACTTTCATTATAATATCCATCCTTTTTGCGGTCCTGGGATTATCGCCCCGATCCCTCAGCATTATAACCGCCAGGTTCTTCAGGGCCTTTTCAGGATGCTCCCAGCCCACTATCTCATTGTGCGTCATCTCAGGAAAGAGATTGGATGAGGCTATCGTCTTGGCGTTCTCCGCCAACTGGCCCCTCCATCTTGTGCTAACGGCATCCAGATGGTCCAGGCCGGAATAGATGACCGGCATCTTCATGTATATCTTCCGGGCGATATCTTTTGCGATATTTCCCGGCCCGAGTACTGTAAGGGCCAGGCTCGCGTCTCTCAAGGACTCTAAACCTCTAATAGCCTCCCGCACATCCTTCGACTTGTCGCCGATAACGCCTATCCTGGAAAGCACCGTTATGAGCGTAAAAAAACCGTATCCGAGCGCCGCCCTCGGCTGGAGTCCCGGGGGTATCCTGACAACCGGTATCGAGCTCTTCGCGGCAAGGCCGGATAAGATACCGCCGGAGGATATCACTATTATGCTGGCGCCTCTGGCTTTAGCGCATTTGTAAGCGCTCAGCGTCTCCTCTGTATTTCCGGAATAACTCGATACTATTACAAGCGACTCTCTGCCCACAAATGCGGGCACCGTATAATTTCTGTTAACGAATATTGGGGTCAGCGCTTCATCCGCGGTATAAGACCTGGCTATGTCGGCGCCTATTGCCGATCCGCCCATACCAGCGCACACTATATTCCTGTATTTGATCTTAAGCGAACCGGGGATACTTGACTGGAGGCCTATCCTTTCGGCCTCCCGGCATTGTTCAGGGAAGCTTTCGATAAAATATGCCATGTCTGAGCGGTCGTACTTCTTTATAGCGTCTAAATCATCCAGGCTTATCATGGGCTCTACTCTAATTCCGCGGCAATATCCGGTACTATCTCTCTGAGTTTCTTCTTCGCGTACGTCTCTACCTCTTTGCCGGTCGAAAGCGCCATAGCGCCATGCGCAACCTCTTCGGCCTGGCTGATCGTAACAGATCTTATTACGCGCTTTATCTCGGGCGACGCTATGGGTGAAGTGCTGAATTCATCCAGCCCCAGGCCGAGGAGTATTATCGTCATGATGATATCTCCTGCCATCTCTCCGCACATCCCCACCCATATCCCCGCTTTGTGGCCGTTATCTATAACGCTCTTTATCAGCCGCAGGATCGCCGGGTGAGCGGGCTCATACAGGTAAGCGATCTTCTCGTTAACGCGGTCGACCGCGAGAGAATATTGTATGAGATCGTTGGTGCCTATAGAGAAGAAGTCGGCCTCTTTTGCCAGTATATCGCTAGTCAACGCTGCCGATGGCACCTCTATCATCGCGCCCACTTCCATATTCTCATCGAACGCCAGGCCCTCTTTCTTAAGCTCCTTCTTCGAATCTTCGAGGAGCGCATTGGCCTGTTTCAGTTCTCCAATACCCGATATCATCGGATACATGAGCCTGAGCTTCCCGAGTGCGGAAGCTCTGAGTATCGCCCTCAACTGCGTTTTGAATATATCCGGCCGCGCCAGGCAGAACCTTATGGCGCGCCATCCAAGGAACGGGTTCATCTGCTGCGGGACATCGAGCTGCGAAAGGAACTTATCCCCTCCGAGATCCATCGTCCTTATGGTCACAGGGTTAGGCTTCATTCTCTTAGCTACGGATGAATATGCCTTAAACTGCTCTTCCTCCGTCGGCAGGTCTTTGCGATTCATGTAAAAATATTCTGTCCTGTAAAGGCCTATGCAATCCGCGCCGTGAGCCATTACCGACGGTACATCCTCCGGCACTTCGATATTAGCGGCTAACCCTATATTTTTTCCGTCCAGAGTGACGCACGGCAGGTCCTTCAGGTCCAAAAGGTGTTTCGCGAAAGCGATGAACTTCTCTCTGTCCTGCTCGTACTTTTTCATCGTCCTGGGAGCAGGATTTACGACTATAATACCGTGAGTGCCGTCTATTATTATCTCATCGCCCGACTCGACCTTCTTTGTCAAAATCTCAAGGCCTACGACGGCCGGTATCTCAAGCGATTTTGCCATGATCGCGGTATGTGAGGTCCTGCCGCCGATGTCGGTGGCGAAACCTTTCACATTTCTCTTATGCATCGTGGCTGTATCGGAAGGCGAAAGGTCATAAGCTATCACTATCACCTTTTCCTTGAGATTGCTCAATACATCTTCTCTGGCGCCTATAAGGTTGCGGAGTATCCGCCTTCCGACGTCATTGATGTCACTTATGCGCTCTTTCAGGTATTCATCATCCATTTCGGAGAAGACTTTGATATAGCGCCGGAGGACATCCTGAAAGATATATTCTATGGATAGTTTTTCTTTTTTGAGCTTGGAGATGACTTCTTCGATCAGCATGCTGTCTTCTATTACGAGAAGGTGCGCGCTGAATATCTGCGCGTGCTTCGCGCTCATCTCTTCGGAGATACGTTTCTTTATATCCAGGATCTCGTTCTTTGTCTGGACGAGCGCGTCTTTAAAACGCTTTAATTCGTTCTGTATCTGTTCCTCTTTTACGGGGCGCCTGGATATCGTATACTGTTCCCTGCCATAGAGAAAAGCCTTGCCGCTCACTATGCCGGGAGAAGCCGGGATACCTTTAAGTATGATCTCTTTCTTTTTCATAGGTTCCTATATCACCAGTTCGTCGATATTTTCACAGACCAGTAAAATTTCCAGTTCTTTTATGGCGGCTTCAGCGTCATCGCCATTAGCGACCATTGTCACCTTGGAGCCGAGCCCGGCCTCAAGCATCATTATCCCCATGATCGACTTTCCGTTCACTTTGTGCTTGCCCTTGGAGATCGTGATATCGCTGTTGAACTTGTTCGCTATCTGCACAAATAACGCGGCGGGACGCGCGTGCAAACCCTGTTTATTCTTTATGACCACCACTTTCTCTATCAGCATATTTTCTGACACCCTGATTTAATTCTTCTCTTTTTTTAAACTCGTTACGAGATCTATTATTATCTTGGCAAGCCTGACCGAATCATGTCTAACGTAATCCTTTGTACTTATTATATGCGCTTCTACTGCCTTGGCCTTCAGCTTCTTCAGGTTCTCAATATCGGCTACTACAGGATAAGAATATTCGCCCTCATACTTTTTCAACATATCGGCCGATATCCTTGCCGTATTGACTATACAATAATTTATAATGCCGGCAGCTGTGTGGTCTATTATCGCCCTCATGTGATCGCTGGCTTTATAGCCGTCCGTCTCGCCTTTCTGGGTCATAACATTGCAAACATAAACTTTAATGGCCTTTGACGCGATCAGCTCCCTGTATATATTGCCGACGAGAAGATTCGGTATTATGCTGGTATACAGGCTTCCCGGCCCGAGCACTACAGCATCCGCTTTACGTATCGCTTCTATGGCCTCACTCGTGGCCCGGCAATTGCCCGGCCTTAACGATATGCGCCTTATCGGGCTATTTGCCTTCGAGATACTGGTCTCGCCAACCGTCTCATGTCCATCGATATGCTCGGCTACGAGCACCGCTTTATCAAGCGTGGAGGGGACTACGCTTCCGCGTATCGCCAGAACCTTGCTCGACTCCTTGATAGCCGCGTCAAAACTGCCCGCGACTTTCGTCATCGCCGCTATAAAGAGGTTTCCGAAGCTGTGCCCTTTGAGGTCGCCGCCATCCTCGAACCTGAACTGAAAAAGCTTACCCATAAGAGGTTCTGCGTCCGCAAGAGCCACAAGACAGTTGCGTATATCGCCGGGCGGCAGCATATTAAAATCTTTTCTGAGTCGTCCCGATGATCCGCCGTCATCGGCTACCGTAACTACTGCAGTGATGTTTGACGTATATTCTTTAAGTCCATGCAACATCGTCGAGAGCCCGGTCCCGCCGCCTATGACCGTTATGCGCGGACCCCTGTCCAGCACCCTCTTCAGATAGACCCTGTCGACCAGCTCGCCTTCACGCTCAGGCAGGAAAACAGTTACAAAGGATTTGATGATCCTCTTTATCCCCGTCACTACCGCTACTATGCCGACCAGTATAATGACCGTGGCGTAAAGCTTGCTTTTCGGATTCTGCTCCAGAAGCATTACGACGAATCCCATGGATATCATGATGATGCCGAAAACGGAGAGGAGGATCCATCTCTTCACCCACATGCCGGGATACAGCCACTTAAAGGCATTTAATATCTTCATACCGTCAGATCTTTCGATTTAATGGATTCCCGCAACAGGCTTAGTATTTCTTGGAATCTTCTTCCTGTATGATACGAAGTATCTCTTTTTCGTCTTTTGATTTTTTGAGGAGCTCTCTGAAGTACTTGTCTTTGAGCATCCTGGATATCCTGGCAAGCGCTTTCAGGTGGGGGCCGGCCGACTCCTCCGGAGCTATCAGCAGGAAGAATATATAAACCGGTTCACCGTCGAGAGAATCGAAACCGACACCCTTCCGGGAGAGTCCGAACGCTGCTACGAGGCTTTTGACGCTCTGGGTCTTTGCGTGAGGTATTCCTATCCCCTGCCCGATCCCTGTCGAGCCGAGAGATTCTCTTGTAAGTAGGGCCTTTACAAGCTCTTCCTTATTCTTAATATTTTCGGCTTTGGCGAGAGAATCGACAAGCTCTCTTATCACTCCCTCTTTATCCGTAGCTTTGATATCGGCGTTGATCGCCTTTGTGCTTAAGAAATCCATTATCTTCATCGTCAAGCTTCCTCCTTGTAGTAAAGCAAAATGGAGCGGCGGAAGGGGTTCGAACCCTCGACATCGACCTTGGCAAGGTCGCATTCTACCACTGAATTACCGCCGCGTTAAATTTTATTTGCTTAATGACTGTCCCAAAAAGTGACTGTCACTTTTTCTGCCTTTCTATCCTCTTTCCATATAAGGGAAAGGAATATTAAGGAAAACCGATTTAGGTTTTCCTTAAAACGATTTGGGCGCAAGCCCTGCCATCATCTTACTTTAGGCAGGCCGAAGCCAAAAAGCGGTTCCACACTTTTTGGCGGAGGCCAAATCGTCATTGGTGCCCGCACCAAGAATCGAACTTGGAACCTTGACATTAAGAGTGTCCTGCTCTGCCAATTGAGCTATGCGGGCGTGGCATAAATCATTTCAAGGCGATGATTATACCAAAACAACTAATTAAAAGCAAGGGGATATAGGGGACGTGTTGGGAATGGGAAGATACATCGTACCCCCACCCCCCAGGGCCTTAGAAAGATAAAAGTAATAAGGCTTGAAGCTTTTTTGTCTTTAAAAGCGTTATTTAATAATTGTAAGTGTTTTAATAGTAAAGAACGGCTGCATCGCCT
>JAHJHP010000041.1 GCA_018823705.1 Candidatus Omnitrophota bacterium
GCCCGGGGCAAGCGTTCTTTGATACGCGAGAACGGGAGCATGTTATCGAGCTGAAATACTAGGCTCTTCGCGAAAACATCGGGGGTTCGCTATAGTAGGGGTGTCTCCACTCTAGTGCCCACGTCGGGGGAATTGGACAATGAATACATAATTTCTAACCAGGTTAGAAGTGCGTATTTTTAACCTGGTTAGAAATACTAGAAGTGCTTATTTTGGGTTAACTATCCTTGAGATTATTGATTGGGATCGCTTGCGAAGGATACCGGCTTTTTCCGGGTCATTATTCATATCATACATATTGGCCATGTTATCAAGCACGGTGACAAGCTCTCTCGGATCATTACCGAAATTTTGACAAATATATGCCGCCCTTGCATATAATACCTCGGCATCGCCAAACTTCTTTTGATTCGCATAGACCGCCGCGAGATTATTTAAATCGGTTACAAGGACTGTGCTGTTCATGCCTGTTGATCTTTCATCTATATCGAGTATCTTTTCCAGCAGTGGTTCCGCCGCGTCATATTTTTTCTGATAAAAATATACCGTTGCCAGATTATTCAAATAAGGCTTCATCAAAGGATTGTCGGAGCCCAAAGACTTTTCGCCTATTGCTATCACATCTTTCAGAGCGGCCTGGGCCTCGGAGTAACGCCCCTGCACTCTGTAAAGCCGCGCTATGGAATTCAGGATCTCCGCCGAGAGAGCGCTATCTTTACCCGCGGCCTTCTCCTCGATAGCAAGAGACCTCTTCAGATATGATTCAGCCTCTTCATATTTGCCCTGGCTCTTGCATATGTTCGTGAGGCCGTTTAGCGAAAAATTAAGGGCGGAATGATAGTTCTGCATGTCTTTTTCGCATAACTCTATAGCTCTGTTGTATAACTTGCCGGCTTCCACATAATCTTCCTCAGATTCACAAATATAGGCCAGGTTGTTGAGCGCCGGGCCTACGCCGGGATGATCCGGCCCTAATGTCGCGAGCGATATATCAAGCGCCCTGCTGTATAGCGTCCGGGCCTCTTTATATTTCTTCTGGCATGAATATACGGCGGCAAGGTTATTGATCGGCGTTATCATCTCCGGATTGTCCCTGCCAAGCGCCTTCTCGTCCAACAGAAATGCTTTATTCAGGAGGGGCTCCGCCTCAACGAATTTGCCCTGATGAAAATATAATGTTCCGAGGTTATTAAGGTAAATCGAAAGATTTTTGCTTTGCAACCCATCGACCATCTCAGCTATCGCTATCACTTTTTTTAACAACGGCTCCGCCGCGTATAACTTTTTCCGGGTCCTGTAAATATCCGCCAACTCGTTCATTGTACCGGCAAGCTCCGGACTTTCCGCGCCGAAAGCGCGTTCCTCAATAAGTATAAGCTTGAGATAGAGCTCCTCCACCATCTTAAAATTATCCTGTGAGGCATATATCGCTATCAACTCTTTTATAGCGGGTATGGAGCCGGGGTTCACTTTCTTCCCGGGCTTTTCGGACATATCGACCAATCTGGATAGAGCTTGTACGGCTTCGGGCATTCTATTCTGGATCTTATAGATGATAACAAGATTGTTGATGGCCATCTTCATCACGGAGTAGTTCTTTTCGAGGTCTTTTTCGCATATCAGGGCCGATCTGGAATAAAGTATTTCCGCCTCGGCAAATTCTTCCCGCGTCTGATATAAAAAAGCCATGTTATTCAGGGCTGCGGCTGTGGCCGGGTGGTCCGGGCCCAGCGACTTCTCGCTTATCTCTATCACTTTTTTGTAAAGACCTTCCGCGTCATTATACTTTCTCTGGTATGTGAGTATCGCCGCTATGTTATTCATATACTTTATTATATTGGCACTGTCTACGCCAAATGTCTTTTCGTTAATATCAAGGACTCTATTATAAAGTTCTTCTGCTTCCTTATACCTCTTTTGATACGAGTAGAGAGTGGCAAGGTTATTCAGGTCCGTTACAATATCGGTGCTTAACGGGCCAAGCGTTTTTTCGTCTATCGCAAGCGCCCTTTTAAAGAGCGGCTCCGCTTCCGCGTACTTCCTCTGATAGAAATATACCGTCCCCAGGTTATTCAGGTATGTCGGAAGGTATTTATCCATGGCCCAGGTGGCGCGCTCGGCTGATTCTATTATCTTTTCAAGAAGAGGCTCCGCTTCCGAATATCTCTTCAGGCTCCGGTAAGTGGAAGCCAGATTATTTATAGTATTCGCGACTTCGGCGCTCGACGCGCCGTACCTCTTTTCCTCCAGCTTCAGGAGCCTCCTGTATAAAGGCTCCGTCCTCTGAAACTTATCCTGGACTTCATATATCCTTATCAGCTCCCTCAGGTCCTTCTCAATATTGGGATGGTTCCTGCCCATTACTTTCTCTTCGATCATGATGGCGCGCGTTAGCACTTTTCCCGCCATCGGTAATTTGTTCTGTATGATGTATATGCTATAGAGGTTCTTCATCGCGGAATATACGTCCGCATAATCCTGTTTGGAAACAGAGTCGCCTACCGAGAGAGTCCTGACGGCGAGCGCTTTCTTTAAATATAACTCCGCCTCGCTATATCTTTCGTGTGATTTATAAATAGCCGCTATCTGGTTCAGGGACATCAAGACGTTATTGTGCCGCGGCCCGAATTGTTTGGTGGCGGCATCCAGGGCTTTTCTGGCTGAGCTGATGGCTTCCTGAAAATTACCCTTCTTATCAAGTTCCCACGATTGTTTGCTTAGATCTTCCCATGAGAGATTCTGGCAGAAAGCGCCTACGGCGAATACGGACAGCATGAGGATTAGTAAGGCAAGTCTTCTGAATAGCATTCGACTGTTAAGCTTCCCTTAAGTTTTAGTTGATCGGCGAGTCATCGGTCTTTTTTGTCAATGTTTCTATTACCGCGGAATAAAGCTCTTTCTGTGTATTCAGATCATTAACGCGCTTTTCGAGTTTTGCGGCAGTGTCATTCAAGGCCGCCTTCTCGAGGGACGTCTTTTCAAGCGCAGCCTGTATGGAGGAGACCTGTTTTTCCTTATTTAAAATATCGGATTGCATCTCGGTATTATCCATGACCACGCCCACTATGCTGTTTAATATTACGGCAAATATCGCCACCACTAAAAACACCATGAATACCGCCCTGACCTGCAGGGGAGGGGCCGTTATCGTCGCCTTATAATTTTCATCGTTTGCCTCTATGCTGTTGATCTCCGAGTCGGAAAGCTTCCATGGCAGCTCGGGTTCGGCAGAATTTTTTGTTATGGGAATATTTTGCGCGACATTATCGTCAAACTTTGTCTTAATAGCCATCGCAAGCTCCTCCTTAAAGTGGGCCTCTTGGATTAAATACCGTTGACTTCCCGCACCAGATCTTTGACGTCCCGGGCGACCCTGGAGTCCGGACTGAACTCGAATATCGATTTCCCTACGCTCGATGCGTCCATCATCTCGTGCGATTCCCCTATCACGGTTTTGAGCGCATAGTTGGGATAGTGCTTATGCACGGCATCCAGGCATTCTTTGCATATAGAGTATTCCGGGTTGAACCTGTTCAAAAAAATATTTATTTTTTTGAAATAGAAATTAAAATCATTCTGCACGGACGCGAGAGTCTCCATAAGTATCTTAAGCCCGTGAAACGACAGGAAATCAGCAAGAAGAGGCACCAGTATCTCATCGGCAGCAAGCACGGCATTCAGGCTCACAAGCCCGATATTCGGACTTGAGTCTATTATTATAAAATCGAATTCGCGCTCTATCTCCTTTAGGGCGCGGCGTAATCTGAATTCCCTGTACGGCATCTTGAATAACGGCATCTCGAGAGCCGATAACGAGATGGATGACGGCGCAAGTTTTAATGTAGGTAATGATGTTCCGATTATAACTTCCGAGATCTGCGTGGAACGTATGAGCACACTATACAGGCTCCGTTCATGACGGGCTGTCTTCTGATTCAGAGAAGTCGTTAGATGCGCCTGGGCATCCAGATCTATCATAAGCACCTTCTTACCCTGAAGCGCCAGATAATATCCGTACGCTGCGGATATTGAGGTCTTGCCGGTACCGCCTTTGTAGTTAAGGAATAGCTGTTTTCTGGCTATCTTTCCGCCCGTGATGGCGCCCGGCCTCTTTAGCCATCCGACCATCCTGTCCAGCCTGCCGTTAAGCATCTGCACTTTTTGTCCTCTCGGGCAGTCGCTGCAGGGCCGCCAATTTTTTGCGGAGCTCGCTCACCTCTCTCACGATCTTTTCGGTATATTTAATATCGCCTTCTATCTTCGAATCGCGCGCCTGCATCTCCGCTTCGAGCTGTTCTATCGAGGCTTTGAACTCAAGCTCATTCTTCTCTTTTTGCCTGATACTGCTTTTAATGGCTGTCAGTTCCGCGTTAAGCCTTCCTATCTCATTCTTCGCGGCGTCCTCCGTCTCTTTCAGTTTGACAGGCGAAGACTTCAGTGATTCCGTGAGGCGGGCTGCCTCTTTCTCCATTTCACCTATTCTGCCCTGGATAGCCTGGAGCTTCGATTCGGATTCTTTAATTATTAACTCCATCTCCTTATGAAGTTTGTCAACGCTCTCAAGACGGGCCATTTTCGCTTCGGCTTCTAAGGCCATCTCTGATATACGCGTCTCGCAAATCTTCTTGTCTCTATGCGCATTGGAGAGCTGCAGCGCGAGGCTTTCATTGGAGGCTTCAAGCTCCTTTGTGAGGCGCTGGTTCGCCTGTAACTTTTCCGTAAGTTCGCGGGCGTTTATGTCGAGCTCTTTATATAAATTATCTGCCTCAGACAGACGCGTCGTCTTGGCTCCCAGCTCAAGGCGCACCTGTTCGAGTTTCGACTCCAGGGCTCTGTTAGCGCGCAAGCTTTCCTGAAGCTGAGAAAGCGTAGTGGTGCGGATAGCTTCCAGCTCCTTATAAGACTTTTCCATCGACTCGATCCTGGCTTTGCCGCCGGCAAGTTCATCATTAAGCCTTGCGTATTTATCGATTAGATTTTTATTGTCGTTTTCCGCGGCCCGAAGCTTTGATTCCAATTCGGCCTTCTCCGCGTCAAGAACCGCGCGCAGCTTGTCGATCTCCAGTATTTTTCTCTCTTTATTTCTCAGCGCTTCCTCGGCCTGCGCTATCTTTGCTGTCTGCTCCTTCGTCTCCTTAACCGCGGCATATAGCTTTGATCTTAATGATTCTACGTTCGTCGCGGCCCTGTCCCTTTCCTTTGTGATCTCATCGATCTCCGCGGCGAGCCTACTCTCCGCGATATCCGCGCCGGGCGTCGCGCTCCCGAGCTTCAGGCGGTATTCATTATTCAATTTCTTAGAGTCTTCAAGCTCTTTCAAGACCCTCGCCTCGACCGTCTTCTTGTTCTTTACACGAAGTATCTCTTCCAGCTCATTCAACCTCACGACTTTTTTCTGGAGGTCATGGATAGACTTATCTTTTATATCGGCCTCCGCGCGGAGGATCTTGAGCAGCTTTGCCGTCTCATCTCTGCCAAGCGCCTCTTTCTTATGTTCGCCCTGCAGGCTTTCCTGCGCGGCGCGCGTTTCCCCTGCGAGATCCCTTGCCTTTTCCGCAAGCCCCGACAATTTTTCCGTTTCGGCGAGCCTTTTATCCCTGGCTCTCGTCATTTCCACGGAAATAGCCGCGCGATCCTGTTCTCCCTTTAAACGCTTCTCGAGGTCCCGGATCACAGCATCCTTACTGTCCAGTTCTGCTTTCAGTTTTTCATATTTTACGGAGGCCTCATCCTTTTCGCGCGCGGCGGCGGGAGCTTTTATGACTTTCAAGATATCTTCCCGGCTCACAGGCGGCTTCGGGTCTTCGACGACCGCCCGGGCGCTATCCTTCTTCTTAAGGGTCTCGAGGATCTGCCTCTTCATATAGCTTATTTCCATGTCCTTGATGTCCGAAGGATTAGAGGCTTCCCCGTTAGAGGCTTTATCCGGACTGTAGTTCTCCGGGCTTTTAACGGTGCTTACTTTGACGTCTGCCTTTTTAAGGCTATCGAACACTTCACTCATCTCGCTGTCCTTGTATAGAAATCTACTTATTGCACAATGCTTTATACACTTCTTCCAGTGAACTCCTCGCCTCGCTGAGTTCTCTCTTTAATCTCTCATTGTCCTTCTCAAGCTCTCCGGCCCTCTCCATCATCTTGCCGATCACAAGGTTGCCCGATCCGGCATCACTCTGATCCGATCCATTGGAAGGCGCGACGGCGGTATCTTTAAAAGCCTGCATCTCTTCTATCATCATGATCTTCTCGCGCTCCGCGGATACCAGCTGCGATCTTAATTTTTTTATCTCGGATTTAAAAAAGTTTCGGCTTAATTCGGATTTGATTATCCAGGTGATGACTACGCCAAGCCCCAACAGGACAGCCACCACCAGCCAGACGAGCTCCTCTATACCGACTCCTGTCATGACATTACCTCCTCAAGTGCTAAGATCGCTCATTTTTCTATATTCGTTGCGTTTCCGGCTTCTTCTGCATATTCCTCTGCTATAACCCCCTTCTCTTTAGAGCGAAGAACTCTTTAAGGAGGGCCGAACTCTCAGTCGCCAGCACGCCTTCGGCGACAGATATCCTATGGTTTAATCTTCTGTTGTTCACTATATTCATAACCGATCCTGCTGCGCCGGTCTTAGGATCCCGGGCACCGTATACCAGTCTTTTTATTCTGGCCAGGACCATCGCTCCGGCGCACATCGCACACGGTTCTACGGTAGAATATAAAGTGGTATTTAGCAGTCTCTCGCTGGCAAGATGCGCCGAGGCTTGCGTCAAAGCTATCATCTCGGCGTGCGCCGTAGGATCCTTTAACAGCCTGATCTGGTTATGAGCCCTGGCAATGATCCTGCCCTTATGGACAATGACCGCTCCGACAGGAACCTCATCGGCGTCGAACGCTTTTACGGCCTCTTTAATAGCCTCTGACATGAATACGCTATCAGTCTTTAACATAATGAATGGCGTGCCTGGCAGGATTCGAACCTGCGACCACCTGGTTCGTAGCCAGGTACTCTATCCAACTGAGCTACAGGCACAAATGTCTGCGCGGCGTGATATCTCTATTTTACTATGCTTCCCAGCTTGGTATCCCGGGCTAAAATCACTATCGAGCTGCCATTCTCGTCGGAAGCTGCAAGGATCATGCCCTGACTCTCGACGCCCCGGATAACGGAGGGATCCAGGTTGTCCACGACGACCACCTGGCGGCCCATAAGGTCTTCTTTCTTATAAGTGTTCCTGATTCCCGCAACCACCTGTTTCGTCTTATCTCCGAGATCCACGGTCACCACATACAGCCTGTCCGCGTTAGGATGCTCGGTGACGTCTTTGATCTTACCCACCTTAAATTCAATCTTTTTAAAATCGTCATAAGTTGCCATAAAACCTCTCCTTTTTATGCTATATTAACACGCCTCATCGCATTAGACAAGCTAATAGCATTTTAGGGGACGTGTCACTTTGGGACACTCCACTTTTTGTAAATTATCTGTAGCTACCGGTACTGTTTAAAAGTGGAGTGTCCCAAAGTGACACGTCCCCTTATTCCCGGTGGAGAAGACCTAAACCGAAGCAATATGAGCACATTGAAAATATTAGATGATATGTTAAAGTGTCAAGCTTTCCGGATATCGTTCGTTTATAATATGATACGAACGCTATTAACCAAAGGA
>JAHJHP010000042.1 GCA_018823705.1 Candidatus Omnitrophota bacterium
GAGAAGGCCTCTAACATGCTGTATAAGAAAGATGGCCGCATCGTTGTCCGAAGAAGCTCTCTTCCGGCCGCAGGGACGGCCTTTAGCATGCCGATCCCGAGGCATGAGTTGTTTCTCAACAGGAATTACCGTTTTCCGTTCGCGAAACATCACCCCTTTACGACCGTCCTGACAAATTTCGGCTGTCCTTTTAAGTGTACATTCTGTATAGCAAATACCCTCGGATTCAGGTACCGGGGCGCGGAAGAAGTTTACAAAGAGCTGCTCTATATAACAAAACTCGGGATACGCGAAGTGTTCTTTGAAGATATGACGTTCGGGCTGCCTGAGCATAACACCGTCAGATTGTTGGAGCTGATGATATCCGGAAAATTGAATATCGGCTGGACCTGCTTTTCCCGTGTCGACGTCGTAGACAGGGATATGCTGGCGCTCATGAAGATGGCCGGATGCCATACGATAATGTTCGGCGTGGAGTCGGCGAGCGAAGATATCCTGCGGAAGTATAAAAAAGGGTGCACAAAAGCAAAGATGAAAGAGGCCTTCGCTGTATCAAGGGATGTCGGTATAAAAACCGTGGGCACGTTCATACTGGGCCTGCCTGAAGATGACCGCGCGTCTGTTTTGGAAACGATACATTTTGCTAAAGAGATCGATTGTGACTACGCGTCATTTAACATCGCCGTGCCGCGTCCCGGAACACCCTTGCGCGAGGCCGCCGTAAGGGACGGGCTTATCCGAAAAAGCAGTCTCGTCTTTGATCATTCCGGCAGCAGTATTTCCACGATCTCCAGGAATCTTTCAAAAGAAGAGCTGGGCCGGTTACGGAAAAGAGCCATAAGGGAATTTTATTTCAGGCCATCTTATATATTAAGGCATCTTGCGAAGATGAGATCTCTGTCAGAACTCATGGAACATATCCGGGAATTCATAGGATTGGTCAGGAATATTACATGAAAGATAGAAAGATGCCGCATGCCAGCCGGTTTAAGTGGTCATTGATCCTCGATTATATAGTCTTTCCGCTTCTTCTTATATGGTTCATATATCAGCCTGATTTTATGCATGGGTTCATCGTGGATCATTTCGAATCGGGAAAAGAGCTCGTCTGCATAAACGAAGTATTGCACGGCAAGGCCCTTTATAAAGACACGATTCCATACTTCGGCCCGCTATGCACCTATCTGCAGACCCTTTTTATGCTGGCCTTCGGTACAACTATCGCGTCGCTTAAGGCATATTTTTATGCCGGCACCTTATCCCTGTTGGTGATAAGCTATCTTGTGGGTTATAGGCTCTTTCGTAGCAGATTATTTGCGTATCTACTCGCTCTCTCACTTGCCGTGGAGACGATCAACCCTTATTGGTCGCTCTGGTGGGGCGGATTCAGATTTGGCTTCGGTATGGCGGCCATTTTGTTTTTTATCGCTTTTTTAGAAAAAGGGAAAAGGGCGTATGCATTTTTAACGGGAATGTTTATAGCCGTAGCGCTATTGACCAGCATCGATGTCGGTGTCATGTCGGCGATATCTATAATCTTCACATATTATCTTTATGCATGGCGCCGGGGGCGCGAAAGCAATACGCAGCCGCTGAGGCACGCGTCGTGGTTTCTTTTTGGCATAGCGTCAATAGCTGCGCCATTTGTCCTGTATTGCCTTAAAAAAAACGCGCTCTTCAGTTACCTCGAAACAACGTATATACTTGTCACCAATCATATCAAAGTGTGGGGTACCGGCGGCATGGTTATAAACCTCAAAAGCGCCTTTGCATTTCATAACATTCTTACGGTAGATTTCAAGGTTGCGGCGGTGGCATTTCTGTACGTTTTTACCGCAATATATATGATCAATCGTTTTCGTAAAAATATTCTGCAATGGCCGGACTACGGCATCATCTGCCTTTCAATTTACGGCCTATTGATGTATAAGGCGTCATTTCGCGCGGTTCTGGGGCCACAATTTGAAATGGCGCTGCAACCCGCTCTTATCGTACTGTTGTTTTTTATGAGCCGATTGTGGGGAAGCATAACGGATATTTTGCGGAACAACAGAAAGATCATTCCAGGAAAGCCCAATCGTGAAAAAAAACCTCTCGCGTTAGTGTCGTTATCAATTGTATTGATCCTTATTTCGACCTATCTTATTTTCTCTGAAAAAGTGTCATACAGAAGCGTCAAAGACTTTATTACTTATCAGAAGCATAAAGACTATTTTATGCCGCTCGGCAGGGGGTTCTTGCCGTTAAATAGCGTAAAATTCTCCACTTTAACTGTCGCGCGCGCGAAAAATATGAAGATGCCTTCTGAATATGCGCAATATGTGGAAGGCGCGACTAAATATATTTCCCGGGTCACCAATCCGGATGAGAAGGTCTTCACTTTCCCGGATCTTGCCCTGATTAATTTTTTAGCAGACCGGCCGAGCCTGGATAGATTTGGCATTGCGATATTTGCGTGGACGTGGCGTCCCTGGCGAGAGGAGCTATTGAATGATCTGCGGAGGCTAAAGCCGAGATATATAGTAAGGGGAAACGGTATCTCTTCTCTTGCCAGTTCCATAAAACGTAAAACGGAATTTTTGCCCGAGGTGATAGACTATATGAATTCAAATTATTATGTAGAAGCTTCTTTTGGCCCCGTAGATATACTCAGGAGTAAATATAAGTAAGGTTAGATAAGCTGGTCGGGATCGCGCGAAAGGTTTTAATGGGTAAAAGATCGAGATTTAAGAAATTAAAGAAGGAAGCACCACCCGGCGAAACGAGCGTGCCCGCACCCCAAACAGCTACATGGGGTGGGGCGCCTGAAAAGGCCATAACTATATTCCTGTTGTGCGCGCTCTTATTGACGGGCATCGCCTTGCGCCTCAGAGACCTCGATGTTAAAGGAAGAAGCCCTGATGAGGGCGTATACACAAGCCAGGCCATAATTGTCGCCAGGGAAGGCATCGAAGGCACGAGGCGGCTGATAGGCGAGTATAATGCCGACAAACAGTTATGGAGCTATCCCCCACCGATAAGGATCGGATATACATATCTTCTCGCCGCGATAATGAAGGCCGCAAATATCTTCGATGAGCGGGCGGGGACATACCTCTCGACGCTCTGCAGTATAGGCGCGTTGTTCGTGTTGGTGCTCCTTGGCCTGAGGTTCTTTAACCGGTGGGTCACCGTGGTTGCGCTCGTCCTGATGAGCGTCTCTCCTATGGATCTTGCGATCGCGCGGCGAAGCTGGCAGGACAGCGTGCTGGCTTTTGCCGGCCTTCTGCTTATATATTGCTGCTCTGAGCTGACAGTTAACCCCGGACGCAAGGCATGGTATATACCATTCTGGCTCATCGGAAGCTGGTGCATCCTCATCAAAGAGTCAGGGATCATCGTATACGGACTGTGCGTGATATGGCTGTTCGTTGTAGCGGCCTTCAGGGAAAGGTCTTTTATAAAAAGCGCGCTCCTTGTCGTCTTCACCCTGCTGGGAATCGGTATAAGCGTTCTTATCCTGGGACATGTTGCCGGCGGGATCCCACGTGTCCTGGAGGTGCTGAGGAACATAAAAGACGCGATGCCCACGAACACATACGCTATCGATTACCAGACAGGGCCGTGGTACCGTATCCTGGAAGGGTTCTGGATCCTGGCTCCCGTAAGTTTTGTTTTATTTATCATCGGTATTGCGGGTGTATTTTCGGGAGATCACCGCGCCGGGCAAAATATCATCGCGAAAGGGCTTATATTTATTATCTCTTCTTTTTTATTTATAACGATCGTAACGCCGTACATGCAGAATATGCGGTATCTTAGCGTTACATTCGTTCCGTTCTATCTTATATGCGGCGTAGGGGTATGGTATCTGGTTTCTTTGGCGAAGAATGTTTTTAAGCGAGGGGCTTTTTATGCGGCGATAGCTGTTATCGCGCTGGCTCTCATATTTGTGTCGATCGGTGATTATCAAAAGTTCCGGAAGATCTTCATAAAGAGAGGGATCAGGGACACCTCTATCCGCTTGTTGAGAGAAAGTGTTTAGGGCTCTTCTTTTATGGTAAATATTGTCAAATGTAATTTGTGCGGCTCGACGGATTATTCGGTCCTGTATAAAACTTACTCCGGTGACGCGGCATTAGAGGAGAAGGATTACCGGATAACCGACCATACTGCCAATATGCCGGTGAGGATAGTCAGGTGTAATCGCTGTGGCCTTATTTATGCCAATCCACGGCCCGCGGTGAGAAACCTTATCTCCGCTTACAGCCGGATGGTAGATGAAGCCTATGTGGAAGAAGAAGAGGGCCGTCGCCTTTCCGCGCAATCGATACTTGAGATATTGAAAAAGATGAATAAGGGAGGAAGATTGCTCGACGTGGGTTGCGCGACCGGTTTTCTCCTGGATGAGGCGCGCAAAGCCGGCTGGGAGGCCTCGGGCGTCGAGCTCTCCGCATGGGCGGTGGGTTACGCCAAAACGGCGCTGCATATAGAGACCATATTCCACGGTATCCTCAAAAACGCCGGTTATCCGGATAATTATTTCGATGCAGTGATCATGAAAGACTCTATAGAGCATCTCACGGATCCTGTGAGTGTCCTCATCGAGATACGGAGAGTGCTCAAGCCGGATGGCATCATATGCGTCAACACGCCGAATATCGACAGCCTGACGGGGAGGACTTTGAAGGCCAGATGGTGGGGCGTAAAGCAGTCGCACCTGTATTATTTTACCCGCAAAACGCTGCATGCGATGCTCGAATCGGCAGGATTCGACCCGATCAGAACGAAGTCGCATGTGAGGGTATTCACGCTTAAATATTGGCTTGGCAGGCTTAGAGGTTACAACGAGTTTATTTACAGAATCTTCATGTTTTTAATAAAGTGCAGGCTTATAAAGAACGGCCTTTTCCGGCTCGATCTTGGCGACCAGATCGAAGTCTATGCGCGGAAGGCGCAGGCCCAAATACATGGGTGAACCGGTTTAACCGTCATTGCGAGGCAGCGAAGCTGCCGAAGCCCGCCTGCCCAATATTGGTCCCTGCGCAGTCGGGCAGGCAATCTCGCTTTTTACGAGGAGAGTATTGACTATTAATTGGCAATAGCTATATAATAGGTAGGAAATTTAAGAGATATTGTGCGCGAGGGAAGGCTTCGTCCCTCTGTTACCCAAATGTCCAGGCTTCACAGCAATGGAAGAAGCAGGATGGTGTAAACGAGAAAGTATGCCGCATAAAAGAAAAGATCTTAACATTACAGGATCCAATCTTTGGTATCTGGTCGGTTTAATTACATCTGACGGTTGCCTGTCTTCTGATGGACGGCATATCGATATAACTTCAAAGGATTACGAATTGCTGGAAAAAATTAAGATGGCAACCGGAATAACGAATAAAATCGGGTCCAAATATGGATTTAATAAATCACACGCTTTCCATATTCAAATTGGCAACAAGAACTTTTATAATTTTCTATTAATGGTTGGGCTTACTCAAAAAAAGTCATTAACTCTGAGATCTTTAAACGTGTCCCGTAAATATTTTGTAGATTTTTTAAGAGGAATGATTGATGGAGATGGATGCATCCGAAGATGGATTCATCCGTCCAATGCGATGGAGCAATGGAACCTGAGGATCTATTCTGGTTCGGGGATATTTATAAAATGGTTAAGGCATGTCATGGAATGTATGTTAAATGTTAAGGGAAAGATTTATAAAGAGACAGACAGAAAATGGATATTAAAATATGGCAAAATGGCCGCAAAAGAAATTGCTAAACAATGCTATTATGATAACTGCTTAGGGTTAAGTAGGAAAATAAAGTTAGCCCAGGAGTGTTGCACTTCACATAGAGGCTGGAGTAAAAGTAAAACGGTCTGTTGTGGACTCTCTTAAATTTTTGGGCGGGTGGTGAAATGGAAAACACGATAGATTTAAAATCTATTGGTCGCAAGGCCTTGAGGGTTCAAGTCCCTCCCTGCCCACCATCCTACTTCGCTCTTAAGGCGCTTAGGTTGTAGGAGAGCTTCGTAGGATAAATTCAACAAAGGAACGTATGGACCTGAACATATTAAGGCATAGCACCTCGCATATAATGGCGCAGGCGGTCAAGGCGCTATGGCCGGACGTTAAGCTTGGCATAGGCCCTTCGATCGACGACGGCTTCTACTATGATTTCGATAAAAAGGAGCCGTTTGAGCCTGAGGATCTCGAAAAGATCGAAGAGAAGATGCTCGAGATCATCAGGGACGACCACAAATTTGAGCGCTCGGAATTGACCAAAGCAGAAGCGTCGAAGCTCTTTAAGAAGAAGGGCGAAAAGTACAAGCTCGAATTGATAAAAGAGATACCTGAAGAGACCGTCACTATATATAAAAACGGTAATTTCGTCGACCTTTGCCGCGGGCCGCATATAGAGTCGACCGGCGAGGTCAAGGCCTTCAAATTATTATCGATCGCCGGAGCTTATTGGCACGGCATAGAGACTAATCCTATGATGCAGAGAATATACGGCACGGCTTTTGAAACAGAGGCGGATCTCGGCAATTATCTTAATCTCCTGGAAGAAGCGCGTAAGCGGGACCACAGGGTGCTCGGTAAGCAGCTGGAATATTTCAGCTTTAATGAAGAGGTGGGCCCGGGACTGGTCCTGTATCATCCTAAGG
This sequence comes from Candidatus Omnitrophota bacterium, assembly GCA_018823705.1. Taxonomy (GTDB): domain Bacteria; phylum Omnitrophota; class Gorgyraeia; order 2-01-FULL-45-10; family 2-01-FULL-45-10; genus CAIMPC01. The sequence continues at coordinate 6,644 of JAHJHP010000042.1, forward strand.
GCGCGATGCTTCGGTATCTGATAGAGGATTATATAAGGAAGGAGCATCTCAAGCGCGGTTATCAGCTGGTGGTGGGGCCGCACGTTATGAAGAGCGACATATGGGTGCGGTCGGGACACTTCGAGTATTACAAAGAAAATATGTATATCTTCAAGATAGAGAACCAGGAGTATGCGCTGAAGCCGATGAATTGCCCCGGGCATATCCTCGTATATAAGTCCAGGACGAGAAGTTACAAAGACCTGCCGATAAAATATTTTGAACTGGGGACGGTCTACAGAAATGAAAAGTCCGGGGTACTGCATGGCCTGTTGCGCGTAAGAGGTTTTACGCAGGACGACGCCCACATATTCTGCCTGAGGGAACAGGTCGAGGAAGAGATAGTGAAGGTCATAGATTTCGTAATAGATACATTGAACGTATTCGGCTTTGAGGACTTTTCGGTAGAGTTATCCACCAGGCCTGCCAAATCGATCGGAAAAGATGAGGACTGGGACGCGGCTCATCACGCGCTCTCGGGCGCTTTAAAGAAAAAATATTTGCGATACAAAGTCAATGAAGGTGAAGGCGCTTTTTACGGGCCCAAGATAGATATAAAATTGAAGGACGCCCTGAAGCGCGAATGGCAATGCGCGACGATACAGTGCGACTTCGCGCTGCCCGAGAGGTTCGACCTTAAATATATCGGTGAGGACGGAAAAGAATACCGGCCGATAATGCTTCATCGCGTCATACTGGGTTCGCTGGAGCGGTTTACCGGAGCGCTCCTCGAGCATTTCGGCGGAGCTCTGCCGCTATGGTTATCCCCGACGCAGGTGATCATCATACCTGTCTCGGAAAAGGTGCTCAGCTACGCGAGGAAGGTGGAGAGGGCCTTGACGGAGCACGGTTTCCGCATCGAGCTTGACCATAGGAATGAAAGGCTGCAGAAGAAGGTGCGCGACGCGGAAATGGAGAAGGTGCCTTATATGCTGGTCGTGGGAGAGAAAGAAGCCGCCGACGGGTCGCTGTCGGTCAGGTCAAAAGCTCAGGGCGAGATGGGCCGCCTCATGTTGGATGAGTTTATCCAGATGATGAAGAAAGAAGTATTGGAAAAAGTTAAATAACAGATAATGACCATTACAATAAGAAAGGAAGGGTGATCGGGTATCGCAAGACAAGAGCTTAGGACAAATAACAGGATACGGGTCAGAGAGGTGAGAGTGGTGGGTGCCGACGGGGAACCGTTGGGAGTAATGGCCACGCCGGACGCGGTGAAATGCGCGGAGGAAGCCGGCCTCGACCTCGTCGAGGTAGCGCCGACTGCCGTACCGCCTGTCTGCAGGATAATCGATTATTCCAAATATAAGTATGAGCAGGAGAAGAGGGAGAAGGAAGCCCGCAAGAAGCAGAGGGTTGTACATATTAAAGAGGTGCGGATGGGGCCGAAGATCGGAGAGCATGATTACCAGTTCAAGCTCCATAATCTGGAGGACTTCCTGAAGCGCGGGGATAAGGTAAAGGTCACGATGATGTTTAAAGGCCGTGAGATGTCTCACGTAGATCTGGGGCGGAAGATTCTTGACAGGCTGGCAAGCGACATATCGGCGGTGGGTGAGATAGAGGAATCGCCGAGGCTCGAAGGCCGCATCATCGGAATGATCATAAGGGGCAAGTGAAGGGATAGCGGCATATTGGTTGTCAGTTGTCAGTTGACAGTTGACAGTTGTCGGTCGTCAGTTGGTAGTGCATAGTTTACAGGGAGAGAAGATGCCAAAATTAAAGACTAATAAGAGCGCCAAGAAAAGAATAAGGATTTCGAAGCGCGGCAAAGGAAAGCATTTCAAGGCCGGCAGGCGCCATCTATTGATGGGGAAGAGATCCAAGAGAAAGAGGCAGCTGGGCAAGCCGGCGTTCATCGCGGAAGGCGAGATGAAGAGCATACGCAAAATACTGCCCTACGGAGCGTAGCGGCAATTACCGGGAGGAATAAGTAATGCCAAAAGTCAAACATGCCGTCGCAACGAGGCGGCATAAGAAGAGAGTATTAAAAGCGGCTGAGGGCCAGTGGGGAGGAAGGTCGCGTTTTTATAAACGCGCCAAGGAGTCCGTAGCGAAGGGGATGATGTATAGCTACAGGGATCGCAAGGCGAAAAAGAGGAATTTCAGGTCGCTTTGGATAGCCAGGATAAACGCCGCCTGCAGAGAGAACGGCATATTGTATTCGCGCTTCATAGCGGGACTCAACAAGATAAATGTCCTTCTCGACAGGAAGGTGCTCGCGGACATCGCCGTGACCGATAAGAAAGCATTCGCGAAACTGGTAGAAGCCGTAAAAACTTAACTATGAAAGACCAGATCAGGTCTATCTCAGAAGAGGCGCTGAAGGAAGCGAGCGCCGTTCCGGCCGATAAAGATGCCGTTGACGCCTTGAGGATAAAGTACCTCGGGCGAAAAGGCATAATAACGGAGCTCTTTAAACAGATGGGCTCCGTTCCGGCTGAAGTCAGGCCTGAGGTTGGCGGGCTTATAAACACGCTGAAGGAGAGCGTTACTCGGGCGCTGGACGAAAAGTCGGCGCTGATCTCGACGTGCCTCGAGGAAGGGGAAGCTGTAGATGTAACGCTTCCCGGTATTCCCGGGCGTATCGGCAGGATCCATCCCATAACGAAGACTATAAACGAGATAAATTCCCTCTTCATCTCTCTCGGCTTCAGAGTGCTCGAGGGGCCCGAGATAGAGACTGAGCATTATAATTTTGAAGCGCTCAATATTCCGCTGGAGCATCCCTCGAGAGATGCTTTCGATACATTCTACGTCTCCTTCGAAAAGAAGGCCCTTCTCAGAAGCCACACATCTCCGGTCCAGGCGCGCTTTATGGAGAAGAATAAGCCGCCTTTTGCCATAGTGGTCCCCGGGCGCGTATTCAGGCCCGATGCCACGGACGCATCACATTCATTTATGTTTCATCAGGTAGAAGGGCTCGTGGTCGGAGAGGGTATAAAGTTCTCGGACTTAAAAGGGACCCTCGCGGCGTTCGCGCAGGCCATGTTCGGCGCGAAGGCGCGCATGCGGTTCCGGCCGAGCTTCTTCCCGTTCACAGAGCCGAGCGCTGAAGTCGATATATCATGTATAGTCTGCAGCGGAAAGTCCCGTGAAAAGCGCTGCTCTATGTGCGGCGGTAAAGGCTGGCTCGAGATAATGGGGGCCGGCATGGTCAATCCGAAGGTTTTCGAAGCGGTAGGATACGATCCGGAAAAGGTGACGGGTTTTGCTTTCGGCATGGGAGTGGAGCGCATCGCGATCCTGAAATATGGAATAACCGACATACGGTTATTTTTTGAGAATGACGTCCGATTTCTGAGGCAATTTTAATATGAAGATCTCGTATAATTGGCTGAAAGAGTATGTGAATATCAAGCTTGCGCCGGATAAGCTCGCCCAGGCCCTGACGATGGCGGGGTTGAGCGTGGATTCTGTGAAGCCTTACGGCCAGGACCATATATTTGAGATAGAGATCACCGCCAATAGGCCGGACTGGCTATCCGTGATAGGCGTGGCGCGTGAGGTTGCAGCTTTGACCGGAGGAAAACTTAAGATACCGTCGAATCCAAAGATAAAGAGAGGCCCGTCGGAGTTCGGGATAAAGGTAAAGGTGGAAGAGAGGGGCCTCTGTCAGAGATATACAGCCAGGATAATCAGGAACGTGAAGGTCGGCGAGAGCCCCGCATGGCTTAAGGCGCGTATCGAGGCGCTGGGCTTGAGAAGCGTTAATAATATCGTCGATATCACGAACTTCTGTCTATTTGAGACCGGCGAGCCGATGCACGCGTTCGATCTCGATAAGATCGAAGGACCTGAGATCATAGTAAGAAAGGCCCTTCAGGGCGAGAAGATCACGCTGATAGAAGGGACTGAGAAGGTCCTCGATAAGTCAATGCTTGTAATAGCTGACTGCAAAAAGACGCTTGCGATAGCGGGCGTTATGGGAGCCCTGAACACGGAAGTCACATATTCGACAAAAAATATATTGCTTGAGGCGGCGTCTTTCGACCAGGTCTCCGTGCGGAGGACTTCGAGAAAGCTCGCTATCTCGACCGAGTCCAGCTATCGCTTTGAGCGGCGGGTAGATATAGAAAATATTGTATACTCCTCCGATAGGGCGCTTGGACTCATCATGCAAACCGCTTCCGGGGCCCCCGGAGCATTTATAGATATCGGGGCCAAAGATATAAAGAGGAAGACGATAGATTTGAGGATCGATAGGGTAAATAGGCTTCTCGGGACCGATATCTCTGCCGCTTCCATAAGGAAGATAGTGGCTTCCCTGGGGATGGATATTAAGGCCTCTTCGAAGAGATCGCTGAAACTCGAGGTACCGAACTTCAGGAGCGATCTTAAATCGGAGGTTGACGTGATAGAGGAGATCGCCAGGCTTTACGGTTACGATAAAATACCTGTGACGCTGCCCGGTGTGGTCGATCAGCCGATAAGAATGGATCGGCAGATGGCCCTGAGGAACAGGACGAGAGAATGCCTCGTCGCGCTCGGAGCCGACGAGATCGTCACATACAGCTTATTAAGCAGATCGGCCATAATCTCTTCGGGTGCGGCCGTCGATTCGCTCGTTAGCATTGCCAACCCGCTTACTATCGAACAGGAAGCGATGCGACTCAGCCTTGTTCCCGGGATGCTCAATACCATGCTTTGGAATATCAATAGGAAGATAAAGGATCTTAAGCTGTTTGAGATTGGTAATATATATTTTAAGAAAGAGGATAAGTTCGGCGAGAAACGACACCTCGCGATCGCGATTACAGGACAGAATTTTACGGGCTGGGCCGGAGGGTCGGCCGACGTCGGCTTATTTGAGTTAAAGGGAATGGTCGAAACTCTTCTTTCGGAGCTTGGCGTAGAAGCGGTTGACTTTTTAGCCGCGAAAGACGGCAGCTTCTCGCAGGCTGAATGCGCCCAGGTTCTTATTAATGGTGAACCGGTCGGCGTGATGGGCAGGGTCTCTTCCGACGTGCTCCGCAGGTTCGACATAAAAGATAAGGTCTATCTGTTCGAGGCCGATCTGGACGCTGTCCTGAAGGATGCCGGAGCCGCGAAACATTTTACCGAGCTGTCAAAATATCCGTCCGTCTACAGGGATATATCGATACTGGCCGCTAAGAATACATTGCACCGGGATCTGATATCGGCGATGAAAGCCGCCGGCGGACCGATTCTGAAGGATGTCGGGCTTATCGATAGATACGAAGGCAAACAGATCCCCGAAGGGAAGCAGAGCCTCACCTACAGGCTGGAATATCGCGATCCCTCCGGCACGCTCGTAGAAAAAGATGTGCTGCATGTTCACGGCAGAGTGCTGAGTGAGCTTGAAGCGAAATTCGGCGCAAAACTCAGATAGACAGGCATGCAGGGTTTGTTGTATTATCCAGGGTTCCTGAGCGAGTTGCTTTTAGCGGATTTTGTGATATACTTCTAATGTAATAAGGAATCCCTGCGGTCGAGCGCGATTCGATCGAATAATCTTGAACCTTTAGAAATAAACTAGGGAGCCTAACTGAGTGTACGCCCATGGCGTATGC
>JAHJHP010000043.1 GCA_018823705.1 Candidatus Omnitrophota bacterium
AATTTTTCGGCTTACTCGGGCGAAAATATCTCATCGGTGACGCACTTCAGGACTTCATGAAGCGGCGAGTTGAATTTTTTCGGCATGGTGCGTAATATACCCGTAGGTGCTCTAAGGCCCATACAGTTAAGAGATTTGCTTTACGTCGAGCGACTATGAAAGTGCGTAAATCTGTACACATAATTCGCTTGACGTAAACCTTAGCGCACGGCGAAAATAATTCATCGCCGCGAATGAAGCCATGAAGTGCGGCAGTATCGGAAGAATATTTTCACTGTAGTTATTGCCGAAAAATCTTACGTCCTGAAATTGACGACGTCCTGGCCGAATATCTTCTCTATGTCGCGCACAAGCCCCTCGTGAGGCTCTATCAGGAAATTATTACCCATCGTCACGACGGATTTAGTACCGTCCGGCTTGACAAACTTAAGATAGGCGGGAACTCCTCCGGGATATCTGGAGAGGACCCTCTTCAACTTATCCAGGGCGCTCATCTCAAGGCCCGCCGTCAATAACTCGATGCTTATGGCCTTTGTGTACTTCATCTTTACGGACTCTAACGCGGAGACCTCATTGACTATGATCTTCGGCTCCTCTTCCCTTAAGCTGAGGCGCCCCTTCATGAAGACGACAGCGTCCAGCTTGATGAGCGGTGAAGCTTTCGCGAAAGTAGCCGGAAATACCAGCGTCTCCACCGATCCATCCAGGTCCTCGAGAGTCACGATAGCCATCTTCTCGCTTGTCCTCTTCGTGACCGTAAATTTGGTCTTCGATATTATACCTCCGAGCAGGACCTCGTCTCCGTCCTTCCGCCCCCTCAGGTCTGTGGTCGAACACGTGGAGTAAGTGCGGATAACTTTTTCGAACCGGGCCAGCGGATGTTTGGTGATATACAACCCCAGTATCTCTTTCTCAAATGTCAGGAGCTGGCTCTCGGGCCACTCCGGTATATTCGGTATCTCCTGGAACGTCTTCTTAAAGCTCTCCTCGTCCTCAAATCTGTCGAAGAACGACATCTGTCCGTTCATCCTGTCCTTTTGTATCCCGCCGGCCACATCGAGAGCCCTGTCTATCATCGCCAACAACTGCGATCGGAACAGGCCCAGCGAGTCCATTGCCCCGCACTTTATCAGGCTCTCTATCACTTTCCTGTTCACAAGGCGCGAGTCTATCTTTTCCGTGAAATCGTAAATGGTTTTGAACTTGTCGTGCTTTTTTCTGGTGACGATGATCGATTCTATAGCGCCAACGCCGACGTTCTTGACCGCGGCCAGGCCGAATCTTATGGAGTCCCCAACTACGGTAAAGTTCGCGTAACTCTCATTTATATCCGGAGGCAATATCTTTATGCCCATCTTCTGGGCCTCGCTGATATACTGGGCGATCTTATCGAGGTTATCTTTTTCGCTGGTCAGAAGCGCCGTCATGAATTCAACCGGGAAATTGGCTTTCAAATAAGCTGTCCTGTAACTTATCAGGGCATATGCCGTGGAGTGGGACTTATTGAACCCGTAGCCCGCAAAGAACGCGATCTGGTCAAATATCTTGTCCGCGCTGCGCTTATCGATCCCCTTCTTCATACAGCCGGTAACAAAGTGGCTCCTCATCTCCAGCATCACTTCAGGCGTCTTCTTCGCCATCGCGCGCCTTAAATTATCCGCTTGCGCGAGTGAGAAACCGGCAAGGTTCGATGCGATCCTCATTGCCTGTTCCTGATAGAGGATGACTCCGTAGGTCTCCTTTAATATCGGTTCGAGCAACTGATGATCGTAGTGAAACTTCACTTCACCGTGCTTACGCTTCATAAAATCGTCGAGCATTCCCGAGCCTATCGGGCCCGGCCTGAATAGCGCCAGGAGGGCTATGATATCTTCAAATCTCTCAGGGTTCAGCTTCTTCAACAGGTCCCTCATGCCGGAAGATTCCAGCTGGAAGACCCCGGAAGATGACGCGTTCGCGAGAAGCTTGTAAGTCTTCTTATCCTCGATGGAGATGCTATCCAGGTCCAGATCTATATCTTTTGTCCTCTTGATTATCTTCACCGCCTCACTTATGACCGTAAGTGTGCGAAGCCCCAGCATATCCATCTTGAGAAGGCCTATTTTCTCCAGGGAGGCCATCGGATAAGCTGTCGTGATCTGGCCTTCCTGGATCTTATATAGCGGAACGTAGTTTACCAGCGGCTGTTCGCTTATAACTATGCCTGCGGCGTGTGTAGAAGCATGGCGGGTCAGGCCTTCGAGCACCATCGACACATCGATTAGCTCTGTAATCTTGGGGTCGTTCTTGTACAGGGCCTTTAACTCCGGTTCCTGATCCATAGCGTGGGTGATAGTAATGCCGAGTTCCGTCGGCACGAGTTTCGCTATCCTGTCTACATCGGCATAAGCTATTCCGAGGGCCCTGCCCGTGTCTCTGATAGCGGCCCTGGCCATCATGGTACCGAACGTGATTATCTGCGCGACATTCTCTTTGGAATATTTTTTCACTACGTAATCTATGACTTCACCGCGCCGCTCATAGCAGAAATCTATGTCTATATCCGGCAGGCTTATCCTCTCGGGATTCAGAAACCGCTCAAATAAAAGATCGTATTTCAGCGGATCTATGTTTGTAATCCCGAGAGCGTAACTCACCACGCTTCCCGCCGCGCTTCCGCGCCCCGGGCCTACAGGGATACCCTTCTGTTTAGCATAATTTACAAAATCCCAGGCTATAAGAAAGTAGCTCGGATAACCGAACTTCTCTATGACTTTCAGCTCATGATCGACGCGATTCTTTACTACTGTGTCACCCTCCGGATATCTCTTCTTGAGCCCTTCATCAACAAGCTCCCTCAGATATCCTTCCCTGGTATAACTCTCGGGCACATGGTAATTCGGAAGATGATGCTTCTTAAAGTCGAGCTCAAGATTGCACTTATCGGCTATGACCATAGTGTTTTTTATGGCCTCCGGCGCGATCGTCCCTATCGAACGACTCATCTCTTCCTTGGATTTGAAATAGAACTCCTCGGTCTGGAGCTTCATCCTGTTGGGGTCATCCATCGTGGTCTGTGTCTGTATGCAGAGGAGTACCTCGTGGGCCCTGGCATGGTCCTTCTCGACGTAATGGACATCGTTAGTGGCGACCAGGCCGATATCCATATCCCGCGCGATCTTTACGATCTCTTCATTGACTTTATTTTGGTCGGGTATGAGGTTGTCCTGGATCTCGAGATAAAAATTTTCTTTCCCGAATATCGACTTATACTCATCGACGACTTTTCTGGCCTGATCTATGCGCCCCGTGTTGATGAGGTGCGGTATCTCGCCCTTAAGACAGGCGGAGGTGCAGATCAAGCCTTTCGAGTATTCGGCCAAAAGTTCCTTGTCGATTCTTGGACGGTAGTAGAATCCTTCGAGGAATCCGCTCGAGACGAGCTTTATCAGGTTCTTATATCCCGTCTCGTTCTTGGCGAGCAGTATGAGGTGATAAGACGCGTCCTTAATACCGCGGCTCGATTTTTCGAACCTGGAATCGGGCGCGATATAGACTTCGCTGCCGATGATCGGCTTTATGCCGTTCTTCATCGCGAGATCGTAAAATTCAATAGCCCCGAACATATTGCCATGGTCGGTGATCGCGCAGGCGCCCATGCGGTATTCTTTTAATTTAGCAATAAGGGTCTCGAGCTGACATGCACCGTCCAGCAGGCTATACTGGGTGTGAAGATGAAGGTGGACAAAATCGGAGTGATTCATTACAACTCTTAAGGTATATGTTTTCGCGCCATAGGCGCGGGTATATTGTTATTTTCCCATTCCAACCCGCTGAGCGACCTGGAACACTTTTCCTTCCGTCTGGATCGATGGCGCGATAATGATCTCTGTCTTCTGCATCTCTTTGATGTTCTTAGCGCCAACGTTACCCATGGATGTCTGCAGAGCTCCCATGAGGTTCTGCGACCCGTCGTCAACCTTCGCAGGTCCATACAATATCTCCTCGAGTGACCCCATGACGCCGACCCTGACCCTCGTGCCTCTGGGCAGGTTAGCATGCGGTGTCGCCATGCCCCAGTGGAATCCTTTGCCGGGCGCCTCCTTGGATCTGGCAAACGCGGAACCGACCATAACGGCGTCCGCGCCGCAGGCAAACGCCTTACATATATCGCCGCCTGTGGACATGCCGCCATCGGTAATTATCGGGATATATCTCTTCTTCTTTTTGTAGTAAGCATCCCTCGCCGCCGCGCAATCGATAGTTGCGGTAACTTGAGGGACTCCGATACCAAGGACACCTCTGGTGGTGCATGCGGCACCCGGGCCTATGCCCACCAGGAGTCCGCTGCAGCCCGTATCCATGAGTTCCAGCGCGACTTCGTATCCGACACAGTTTCCGATAATGATGGGAAGTTTCGTAGACTTACAAAACTTTTTGAAATCCAGGACCTTATACGATTTTGAGATATGCTTTACCGTGGTAACGGTAGATTGCACTACGAAAGCGCCGGCTCCTGCCTCTTCCGCGATCGCGACAAAACGTTCCGCTCTCTGCGGAATGGCGCTCACGACCGCGCTCACGCCTGCCTTCTTTATCTCTTCGATCCTTCGTGAAACGAGCTTCTCTTTGATGGGCTCAAGGTATATGCCCTGAACAAGATTTGTCGCTTCTTCGGGGGTGGCATTCGCGATCCGCTCAAGGACTTCCTCCGGATTCTCATACCTTGTCTGCACGCCCTCAAGGTTCAATACGGCGATCCCTCCGAACTTTCCCATTGCGATAGCGAACTTCACATCGACAACACCATCCATCGCCGCGGCAAGGATAGGCACACGATATCTCTTGCCTCCCAGCTCCAGCGTAGTATCGACTTCCTCAGGATTTATAGTTACACTGCCGGGGGCCAGAGCTATCTCATTAAAACCGTAACAACGCCTTACTTTTCTGTCAACGCCTATATAAAACTGTGCCATATCTTTCTCCGTGAGTGTTTTTTAGTTAATTAAAATCTGCGGGACAGGACGGTCCTTATCTTCGCATCCAGATCACTCAGCAGCACGGGTTTTACGACATAGTCCTCATCGTATAACCCCAGCGCCTTCTCTTTGGCTTCCTCGCTGCCGACCGCCGTAAGCATAATAACCGGTATAGATGTCGTCTCTCTCTTATTCTTCAATTCCCGCAGGACATCGAATCCTCCCATGCCGGGCATTATTATATCGAGCAATATCAGGTCTGGCTTATGGTGCAACGCGGCGGCTATTCCGCTCTTGCCATCCGTAGCTATATCCACGCGATAATCGCCCTTCATCTCAAGATTCTGTTTTACCACCATACAAAATTCCTTCTCATCATCTATCATCAACACTCTCTTCATATTGTTATCCTCCCCTATTTTTCTCGCGTCTTAAGATCACTCGCCATATCTTACCGGACCTCGTCTTTTATTATGGGCAGCACGATCTTTATCGATGTGCCGCGCTGGACGTCGCTGGCCACCAGCAGCTTACCTCTATGTTTATCCAGTATGGACTTAACCATGAATAGTCCCAGCCCTGTCCCTGCCACGCGTTCTTTGGTGCTGAAAAAAGGTTCCGCGATCTTCATCATATTCTCTTTCGATATACCGCTTCCCGTATCCTGCAATTCTATCACACAAGACGGTTGTGAGTACGATAATTCCGACACTACCATCTTATGCGTCTTTATGGTAAGTCTGCCGCCGTCGGGCATTGCTTCAATCGCGTTCTTGATAATATTGAATATCACCTGATGTATCTGGTTCTTATCTACCGACAGGCGCATCTTAATCGCGCTGAAATTTTTCACAATGGCTATATTGGCTTCATTGGCCCGTTTTTCAAATAGAGGCAGAACGCCCTCGATGAGCTCCTGTGGATCCGCGATCTCCACCTTGAGATCGGATGGCCTGGCGAACTGCAGTAGAGATACCAGGATCGAATTTGCTCTCAGAGCCGCGTCTTTTATCTTCTCCAGGGTATCCATGGCGTCCAGGTCATAACGAGGCATCTTGTTCTGCAATAATTCCGCGCAACCGACTATAACGGCAAGAGGGTTCTTCACTTCATGCGCGATCCCTGCGGAGAAGCGCCCGATCGCGGCCATCTTCTCGGATTGGATCAGGTCTGCCTGTATCATCTTCAACTCGTCATACGCTTTCTTTATGGAAACCTCGTCGCGCTTACGATCGGCAATATCTATCAGGAGAACCATCGCAACATCCTTATCATCCATCTTCATCTTTTGGGCACGCATCAGTACGGGGACTCTGCTCCCATCCTCATGCTCCACTTCTCCTTCATAATCACCGGAGTACCCTTTGGCCAGGTGCTGATCTATTATCCTTGCATACTCCTCGGCTTCTTCTTTGGGGTGAATATCCATGTAACGCATGCCTATCATCTGGACACGCATACGCTTTATCAATTTTTCGGCTCCGCTATTACACTCCACTACCTGCCCGGTCGTAATGTCAAATATGATGATTGCGCCCGATGAATTTTCAAACACGGTCCTGAATTTTACTTCAGACTTTCTTATCTCATCTTCCAGATTCTTCTGAGCGGTGACGTCCCTCATGGTATGAACATATCCGGTAATTTTTCCGCTCTTATCCTGTATGATATCGATCGTTATGGATATCCACATATTCTTTTCCGGAACATAGATCGTCTCCGACGCCCGGCCGGTCATTTCCTTGCTCATCCTCGTTACCGGACAATTTTCAATAGGTTTTCCACCCGTATGAAAAATATAGTAGCACAATCTACCCACTATCTCGCTGATCGGCATTTGTAAATATTCCAAGCACGCCCGGTTCGCCTTTACTATCCTCATATCGGCATCCAGAAGCATTATCATGTCACTTGAAGAATCGAATGTTACCTGCCATTGGTTGGCGGTTTCGATCAGGGCCGCATGATCTTTTCGCAGCATGACTTCCATATTCTTGCGCTCGGTAATATCGCTGTATATGCCCAGCAAACCGATGACCTTACCACTCGAATCTTTGAGGGGGACCTTGCTCGTCAAGATCACGGCTTCCTTACCATTGGCCTGAAGTTGCGGCTCCTCAATATTCAGCATCGGCACGCCGCTATCCATCACTCTTCTATCATCCGCTATGAAGGCGTCCGATTCACCTTTCTTCCATGGCAGATCACGATCCGACTTTCCGAAAATGTCTTCAGGCTTCTTGAGGCCGGCAATCTTAGCAAAATTCTCATTGCACCCAAAGTATACAGAGTTTAAATCCTTCCAGAAGATAGCGTGCGGGATATTCGATATGACGTTCTTGAAGAGATTTATCTGGTTATGGATATCCTCTTCAGTCTTCTTACGTTTTATATTCTCATCAGCCATTCTAACTTCCCCGGTGATAAACACTTAACGTCTGCCCAGTATTGCCCGTTATTATCTCATAAAGATATTACTATGTGAAGTAGATTTTTCGGCAATAACTACAGCGAAAATATTCTTCCGATACTGCCGCACTTCATGGCTTCATTCGCGGCGATGAATTATTTTCGCCGTGCGCTAAGGTTTACGTCAAGCGAATTATGTGTACAGATTCACGCACTTCCATATTCGCTCGACGTAAAGCAAATCTCTTAACTGTATGGG
>JAHJHP010000044.1 GCA_018823705.1 Candidatus Omnitrophota bacterium
TTAGGTGATTTGAGAGCTGTGGAACCGCTTATAGGCAGCTTAAATAGAATCGGAGTTCCTGCTGTTGAGGCGTTGGTTAAAATAGGCGATAAGCGTGCGATAGAGCCCATAATAGAATATATGAAATATACAAGCGATCCTGACTTAGTAATAAGTGCTTTAAATAAGCTTAGTGCAACAAAAGAACAGATTGAGAGGGCAAAAGAGATTTGGAAAAAGGAAAAACAAGCTAAAAGCAAGGCCTTGGAGGGATGCGAATACGATACCGAAGCCGAGGCTATGGATGCCATTCGTTTGATTGGGGTAGAAAATAGTTTTACGGTCAAAGCCGTTTCTTACCATACCACGGGCTGGGATGATGGCGGAGGATCTTATGTATTCGAACCTGGTGTAGTACCAGATTGGTTTGTTCGCGGCCAAATTGATGATGTAGAAAGTATAAAGTATAAAATAGTACGAAAATCCCCGATTACTATTCGTGGCGGCACGCTGGAAGGCCGGCATGACCTTGCGACGGCGGAAGTTAAAGACGGCGCGCTGCGGAATTATCAGGGCGTGGACAATACTATGCAGGATATTATGGCAGGCCTTGTGCAAAAAGTAATTACCCTCGAAGGGGAATCAGATGAGATAAAGGCAAAAATCGAGACGCTGCTCGGCAATAAAACGCAGAGGAAAGAATTATTGAACAATAAGACGATAAGGATCGTGCAGGATAACGACCGTCTAATGCACTTTAGCGAAGCGCCGGATATGATAACGCTCGATATAGACGCGTTAAAACATACGGAGCTACTGTTTATGGAGTTTATACACGAATTATTACATGCCAATCGCGCTGTTTCGTCTAGAGCGCCGCCTACCGCCGAACAACGTACTCAAGAAGAGGCAGAAATTACAGCTCAGGAAGTAGAGTTATTTTTACTATTTACGCAAGATGCTCAAACCAGGATCCTCGAAGCCCTCAAAGCCGACAATGACTTAGACGACCAGAAATTTTATAAAGTACTCGAAGCGTACGTCAGGCTGCGCCCCTACTATGATAGTATATTCGAAAAGACCAAAGAATCCGGGCTTGAAGACGCAGCGCGCTTTACCGGCGTCCAGGCGTCTATATACGATACATCGGTAACATTTGGATTCCCGATGCAGATCGCCGATTCCGCCGCCATAGCTGATATTCAGAAAACCCTGCGGGAAACTATACCGAATGAAGGTGTACTGTACATACAGCCGAAAGAGCTACTCCATTCTACGATGGAAGTGATTGGAGGAGTTGGCATAACAACACCTCCTGATGAGGCGACGATATCCGAAAGGATTCGAAGGGTATCAGGAGTTCTCGGAGAGATAGACCCATTTGAAGTGGATTTTACGGGCGTTAACATAACATCCCGCGGCGACATAATTTTGCAGGGATATGCCAAAGATGACGCGGTCGACAACCTGAGAGCGAAACTGCGCGGCGTTTTCGGTATAAAGCAGTACTACCCGGTCGATATCATTCATGTTTCCATAGGCAGGATTTTAAAGCCGCTGGATAAAGCCACATTTGCCAAACTTATGAGAACGATCGAAAGTATGCGTTTCACTCATATCGGTACCGAAAAAGTAAATGCGCTTAAATTTAGTTATCACAGGGATAATTTGGGCGAAGATAAAGATGAGCTCGTTGTGCAATATTTGGTCAATAGAAAATTACTAGATGATGCCGCGAAGACATTCAATCTTGATGAAGGCAACAAAGAATACTTTAGGCAGATGTGGATAAAATATCTTAAGCGAATTCAGGGCGCTCCGGGCAGCCAAGCGCTTACGATAATAACGGATCCAGGCATGCTTACCAGGGCAGATTACAATCCCGAGAATGATCCAAACTTCATTCTTGATGCCATGGCTCAGGATATATTGGCAGGTAAAAACCTTTCTCCCGAAGATGTGCAAAAATTAATTGGGACGGTGCAATATCTGGACTTAGTAACAGATGCCAATAACAAAGATAAGGCCAAGTCGGTTGTAGTTACCGTTAATGGTCTTGATGGTGGCATTGGCGAAAACGTAGGAAGGCTAAAATTCCTCAAGCAGGTTGCTACGCTTCGGGGCAAGAACCCGGAAAATGTAAAATTAGGCGCTAAGGGTACCGACCTGGGATTTATTATCAAAGATTATATGGGTCAGCCGGAAGTCTTTATCAGCATAGCTGAGGCCAAAATCATGCAGTTAGTGCTTGCCGCCAACGCGGGTAAATTTGCGAAGATTCAGTTCCAGCCGGTTGTTAACTATGAATCCAAGATAAGTTATGATGAATTGTTGGATCAGGTCTGTATCGAAGATCGCTTTGATACCGCAAAAGAGAGAGCGGAACCGAAGAAAACATATAAGGAACTCAAGCCGGGGACACAGAGAACATACCGGCAGCTCATGGAAGAGAGCGAGATAGAAGTGCTCCCGATGATGGACGCGCCCGACTTCCCCGGTATAAAGCAGCTTACCAAAACAACAGGAGATGTGTATACCGATAAAGATGAAGACGAAGAGATTACAAAACAGTACGTTCAGCACGGCGGCCATGGCAATTGCGGTTTCCTACTTCTTTTAAAGACGTTACGGGATGAACTACCTGCCGATGGCAAAACTCATATCAGAGTCTTTGTCAACGGAGATAATGTTAATAGCAGGATCAATGAGCATATCGCCGGCGCAATGGCGAAAGAAGGCTGGCCCATCGTAAAATTAACAACAAAGGCCACCCTTATAGATACAAAAGGCGGGAAAGACGGTCTGAGAGTGGTAAAGCGGGCAGATGGTACGTTCCTATATGTACCGGACCAGATGGAAGTCGCGGACGCCAGGACAGCTGACAATAAGAACCCGGGGCAGCTTACCGCTTTCTATAAGAGCGGACAAGATCCTGCGAAACCGACCCAGCCGTTTAATACCAACATATTCTACATTAATACCTCTGTGCTCCACGGCATACTGAAAGACCTCGAAGCCGTTATAGGCCGGGAAAGACTTTACGAAATAATCAGCCCCTCCCTTATAAACAAGATTCTTAAAAAGATCGAGAAGGGTCTGCATGCCGGAGATTCATTCATGGCGCTTGAAGGCGCTATTGGCACCGCGATGCACAACCTTAATTCGTATTTTATGGAGAGCGCCGATCTCAGAGTGCAAAATATTCTCAAAGAACGAGGGCTTGATAGAGTTCTATTTTTCGTTGACGTTCCGAGAACAGAATTCTTCACGCCTGTTAAAAAGACTTTCGATCTATGGTTTTTATCGCATGGCAAGTATTTCGGAGCGCTTAATGCTGTTGAGCCGTGGTCTCTGTATGATAGCGAGGCTGTGAAAGTGAATAAGAAAGAGCCGCCGGAATTCGATATTGCGCCTGCAGGGAAAAAAGATTATTGGGATGATGTGCAGGTATTCATTGATGCGCTGGGCAAGGATGCCGATGTGACGGAGCTCGTATCTCTTAAAATCAGAGGTAAGGTTACGCTACCGGACGCCAAATTGATCGGTAACGTCGTTATAATAAATAAGAGCAATGAAGTCGTAGATCTTAAGGATCAGCAGAAGTATCCGGACTTCTTCATAGATGATAAACTTGTTCTGGGCAATAAGATTATTATCATAGATGAAAAAGGCGTCCTTGGCTGGAAGTCTTCGGAAAAGTTCGAAACCTTTACGGATAGTTCCGGCGCTGATTGGTCAATGTGGGAATACGGCGGGAAAGATGGCGCTGACCTCGATGGATTAATAAGGCGGGACGGCTCCAGCGAATTTGCCAGGCGGCAGGGAACTTATCCGAGCGGAAAATTCGATATTGTAAGTCTGGAAGCGATAGTGCCTATTAAACCGGTGCCTTCGGCATGGAGATCAAGGGATATTGTCACAGCTAATGTCGACGGTCGCGATGTTGATTTTAGATTACTTTTTCAGAAAACCGGTTTCTGGCTCGCCGATAGGGCGGATAAAACAGGTGGAACCATCCTTATAACGCAGACACGGACCCCGCCCCCTTCGCTTACCCATAATGACTATAATTACGGAGAGATGATATTTAAACTTACTGTGTTTGATTCAACCAGGCATATAGCCGTGTATGGGGAATATAGATTCAGGGAAGATTTAGAAACCGAGAGGATCGCAAAGGAAGGCATAGTGCCACTGAGAAATATAGGCTATAGTGGTATCAAGACAGTGTTTGAGCATAAGTCAAGCGCGACTCTCAATTCCCCAGAAAACGGTTATCCTGTAACAAGCATGACAACGAACTACCAATGGGCTAAAGACGCGTATTTCCCGGGCATCAAAGTTCAGTATAAGTATGGGCCTTATGTCTTTGCGATATTGCCGGGAGACAAAATCGGCGTTATCCCTACCATAAGAACAGGGGATCCCTCAGAGCCTTATTTTTCCGGCAAAGACATGGGAGAGTACCACACTGAAGACCCCATATCGTACGATCACGCGTTGTTGCTGACAAGTAAAGATGAATATGAAAGAATTCGCGCGGCTAAGCCGAAGTCGCGGGAAGGAGCGCTCATTCTTTTAGGCAGGAGGATGGAGGATCAGGCAGAATATGAAAATAGGGTATACGAAGAATCTCTTGGCAATCTCGGTTTACCGGTAAATCCTGAGGATATCTCCGGCGTGGAGATCAACCCGCTGTATAAACTGCTGGTGGGATATAGGGCGAGATCGCAAATCGAAGAAGGCATGCTCTTCCATCTGAGAGCGCCTCCCGGAGCAAAAGTCATGTTGACCGGGGAATTCAATAACTGGGCAGACAGCGAAGCAAGTGGCGCGATGAAATTAGAGGAAATTGAAAAAGGTATATATGCGATAGTGGTTCCAAAAAACAGGATAAAACAAGGAACTTATAAATTCAAATTCATAGTTGAAAAAGACGGAAAAAGAGAATACGAGAATGGATTATACGGAAATGCGGATGATATATACAAAAACTCGATCATAACCATTTCCGGTAACGAGACATACTTCAGCAAAGAGAGGGCTTCCGCGCGGCTTAAAGCAATACAGGATAAATCGGGAATTCTCTATGTTGCCACGGAAGCCGAGCCATTTATTAAGATAGGCGGGCTTGGTGACTTTATGGGTGAATTGCCGGGAGTTATGTCTCAACATAAAAATAGTATAACCGTCGTGATTCCCAGATATAAGAGCATGGATGACGCATCGTTGAGTATTGAAGATACGGGCATTGCATTTAACGTGCCGATCGGTAATAAAACCGAAAGAATCGTGCTTCAAAGGGCAAGATCAAATGGAGTTACCATATATTTGATCGAAAGTGAGCACTACTTTAAAAACCCTTATGAAGATACGGACAGCATATATGGATTGCGGGAAGCGGTTCTTCTCTCGAGGGCTTCTCTGGAAATAGCCGTCAGGCTTGGCATAGGCATTGATGTCATACACTGCAATGATTGGCAAACCGCCTTAGTGCCCGCCTATATAAAGACCCTTTACAGAGAGGCTCTGCCGAATGTGTATACCGTTTTAGGCTTACATAACTTAGGATACCAGGGATTGTACCCGATGGCATGGTTCTTGCAGACGGGAATACCTATGACCGAAATAGATTCAGGAAGACCTGTCTGGGCGCGGAAGCTCGGACTTCTGAAGTATGGGTTGGTCACCGCGGATAAGATACATGTGCCGAGCATTACCTATGCCGCGGAGATTATAACTCCTGAACAAGGAATGGGGCTTGAACATATATTGCGCGAAAGAGCTGCGGATATAATAGGTATTCTGGATGGCATAGACCTCAAAAAATGGAATCCTGAAACGGATAGCGCCATTTACGAAAGATATAACTCAACGTCGAGCGAAAAGAAAAGTATAAACAAGGTAAAACTGCAAGAGGCTTATGGCTTAAAAATAGATCCGGAAGCTCCTCTGATTGGCATAATTTCAAGATTGTTCGCGCAGAAGGGATTGGAATTAGTTATCAGGGAGGCTGAGGATATTCTAAATACTACCAATGCGCAGATAATCGTATTGGGCAAAGGTGAAGAGAAGTATGAGAAAGCTTTTGCGGAACTCGGCGCGAAATATCATGGCAGGGTTATCATCCAAAAAGTATATAATGATGACCTCTCTCGAAAAATATACGCCGGAAGCGATATTTTCCTCATGCCTTCACTATATGAGCCATGCGGAATTTCTCAGCAGATTGCCATGAGATACGGCAGTCTTCCTGTAGTGAGGGCGACCGGAGGCCTGGTAGATACTGTAACCAGTGACAGGGGATTCATGTTCACGGAGTTCGATAGCAAGAGTATGATGGCCGCGTTAAAGGCCGCAATGGAAGTTTTCAATAATGACAAACCAAGATGGAAAGAGATGATGAGGAAAGCCATGGAGGCCGATTTAGGATGGGAAACAAAGGAGTCTCAGTTCGAAAGCATGTACAACTCAAGGGGAATAAACCTATTCCTCAGTCCCAAGGCGCCTGATCAGGATTTAGTTCTGCGGCAAACTCCACAGCCATCCTTGATAGTAATGCGCGCAGGCGTTACGGAAGGCCGATATGATATCGCTACAGCAAAGGTTGTCAATGGCACGCTGCGGGATTATCAGGGCGTGGACAATAGTATGAAGGATATTATGGCAGGCCTTGTGCAAAAAGTTATTACCCTTGAAGGTGAATCAGACGCGGTAAAGGCAAAAATTGAGGCGCTTCTCGGCAATGAAACGCAGAGAAGAGAGTTATTGAAAAGCAAGAATATGAGGATCGCGCAAGGCAACGACCGGCTCATGCATTTCAGTGAAGCGCCGGATATGATAACCTTCGATATAGACGCGTTAAAATATACTGAACTACTGTTCATGGAATTCATACACGAATTATTGCATGCGAATCGCGCCGTTTCTTCAATAGGGCCGCCTACCGATGAGCAGCGCATTCAAGAAGAAAAAGAAGTCACCACGCAAGAAGTAGAGCTCTTCTTACTATTCCCGCAAGACGTTCAAGACAAGATTCTCGAAATCCTCAAAACCGATAATGATTTAGACGACCGGGAATTCTATACAATCCTCGAAAAAGTTCGGACTCAGGGCGCCAATTCTATAACGGATAATATACGAAAATACGTAATAGGTCTTACCGCTATTACACCATCAATGTCCGCCGATGCCGCGAGAGAAGCCTACTTAGAAGCGCTTGCGCATAAAACTTTCCCCGAGTTTATAATAGCTCTGCCGAATGTGAACGAAGCGGTCGATCGTAAGAATGAGCAGATCGTTAAAAAGGCCATAGAGGGTGCTCCGGCTCTTAAAGGAATAATCAATATAGAGTTCGTCCGGGATGTGAATGCGTTCAATACGCGCGTCGCCGCCGGTAACGTCAATGGTATATTCCTGGATACAAGCATGCTTGAGATGTCCGCTGATACGGAACTGCAGAATGTGTTGAATGAGGTTACAATCGATGCTTCAGCGATCCTTGTGAGCTCAAGGACAAGGGTGGAGCTCGAGCGCATATTGAAAGAGATTGCTGCCACGCTGGATGAGATCGGCAGGTTCGATATAGACAAAGCCGTACAACTTCAGTTGGGAAGAGGCCATAGGGACGGGCTGCAACAGAAGCTTGCCAGCCAGATAAGCGCGTTAAAAACGGCTCTGATAGCCAGGAAAGAGGCTGTGTCGGCCACTTACAACTCTATGCCTATGGCCGACAAGGTTGCGCTCGCCGGTAAGTCCTATGCGCTGGCCACGACCGAAAAAGTCGCGTTCTCCAATATGTTCACTATTGACAATATGTTCAAAGCCGAGGCGATGGGTGTCGTCAACTGCTTCATTTACGGTGAGATGCTAAAGACCGAGGACGAGGCGAGGGCGTTCGTAACGGCATCCGGCTACGAGGGCAATATCGACAATATCAGGTTCGTGGATAAGAGAGGCCTCTCATATGAAGAGATTGTCAGTGCTATATCCGCCAGGACAGGTGTTACTGCGCAGAATAATATAGGTATAGCCTGCGCGAAAGATGAACTGGGCGCGGTGACCGCTATCACAGGAGAGAAGCTGCTTGAGATGAAGGAGATGGATATGGGAGGCGTGAAGGTCGTCGCTTCGATAAATTACTATCAGACGCTCTTACAGATGGTCACTACACCCGAAGATCTCCTGAATAAGATGATAGCTGACGGGCAGCTGCCTCCGGGAGTCACCTATGATAGCGTCAAGCGCATATTCATATATCTACCCAAGGCTATGCCGATAAATTACGGCAGAGAGATAGAGACTTACAGGAACGCCATACGCGCGATACGTACCGCTGCGTAATTCCGTAGTCATTGAGACTGTAGTGCAATTGTCAAAGTCCGTCATTGCGAGGGCCGAAGGCCCGAAGCAATCTATACCATGTCGGAGATTGCTTCGTCGGAAAACGATTTTACAGCATCCTTCTCGCAATGACAATGGCATGCTTTCTGTGATATCGAATAGTAGCGCACCTTTTAAGGTGCGCTACAGCTGTCTCTGGTAAAAATAATGTTTTTAAAATGTATTTAAAAATGAAAAGAGATAACATATGGACAAGATAAAGAACTCCGGTTTTTTTAGAGTAATTTCCTTAATACTGATCGTCACATTCATCTCGCTCGACATAGCATATGCCTATCCGCCTGAGCACAATCCCGGTAACTTCACCCTTGCCACTCCATCACTGTTACAGCAGCAACCTATAAATGAGCAGATGGCCCGATTCCAGCAGTCCGTCTTCTCACAGGGCGCGCTCCTGGCCTCAGTTTATGATATAGGGGAGTATTTCTTCGGCAGGCCCGAAAGAAAGGTGGATGCACTTCCGTCAAAATACGCTGAAGAGGTAGTAAAAGCAGGCCTCGGGAAGATACTTGGCGATTCGGGCATTGAGATATTGAATATAGTCCCAGTAGAGTATTTCAAAGAGATCGTGCCGGAAAAGCTTAATAGCGCCCTTAGTGAAATAGGCTTTAAAGGAACATTACCCGATGAAGGGGTCGCCTTCATCTTATACGAGAAAGATGGCAAGAAGTTCCTTGTGCAGATAGCCGAAAAAGCCAAAGTCTCTGCCAATAACCTCCCCGGTTACGAATGGGTCGTTTCGGATAAGTATGTGGTGAAGTATATGCCGGAGGGCTATGAAGTTTCTCCTGCACAAGTCGTTGAGATAAAAGAAGAGCCCAAAGCACCCGCATACAAAACATCTTCAGCTTCTTCAGGAATTGAAGAAATTTCGATTGTAGAAGCCTCCATGGCAGATTTAAGCGATCTTTTTAAAGTTAGGGAAAAATATTTTAAGGAAGAATTAAAGAAAAAGATGTCCTATAGCCAAGTATTCAATGAAGATGCATTTAGGGGCGAACTTGAATCCATTATACGCGATAAGGAGCCGGGCGCCGTTGTTATTGCCTGCGCTAAAGGTAGCATTGTCGGCTATGCGGTTTCTCAGCGTGCTGCCCAAAACGTGGGAGAGATTTCCGAAGTGTCGGTTCGCCCGGACTATAGGCGCAGAGGTAATGAGGGCAAGAAGCTTCTCAGGGAAAATAATTTATATCTTACGAAGGCTCTCTTCGCTAAAGCATTAGACGGGTTAGGCAAGTCATCCGATATTGAGGTAGTTTTTATCGATGACTATTCGCCAGGAGACATAATGAGCCGGCTCGCAAGATACTATTTTGGTTTTCAAGAAGCGCCCGAAAGCCATCGTATTAGCACATTGAAACTTAAAGATGTTAGCCCCGCAAAAGATCCGGAAGGCAATATACCTAATTTAGTAGCAACATCCAATATATATGAATTAGAGAAGATAGGTGTGCCCGCTATTTCCGTACTTGTCAAAAGATTGGACGATAGATGTTTAGATATTCGTAGGTTTGCCGCGGAGGCCCTTGACAATATCGGCTGGAAATATTCCAATATAAGGGAGGAAATTGTATACCAAATAGCGAAACAGAACTGGGAAAGATTGGCTGAGATAGGTATGCCCGCTATTCCTGCTCTCATAAACGTTTTGGGGGAGACGGCTTATGGGAATACTATACATTACAGTGTTGCAGAAGTGCTTGGCAAGATAGGCAAGCCAGCCATCCCCACTCTCATAAAAGCATTGGGAAATAATAATGGTATAGTCTGTCTATATGCCGCAAAAGCTCTAGGTAATATCGGCCCAGAAGCCAGGGGCGCCATCCCTGCTCTCATAAAAATACTGGAATATAATAATAGCAGTGTTTGGTATAGTGCCGCAGAGGCCCTAGGCAAGATCGGCCCAGAAGCCAGGGGCGCTATCCCTGCTCTCATAACGGCATTGGGAGATTGGTGTGTGGCTTGTAGGCGTACTGCCGCGGAAGCCCTTGACAATATCGGTTGGAAATACTCCAATATAGGGGATGAAATTATATACCAAATAGCGAAACAGAACTGGGAAAGATTGGTTGAGATCGGTCCGTCCGCTATCCCCGCTCTCATAAAAGTGTTGGGATATAATGATAGAGGAGTTTGTATAAATGCCGCGGAAACCCTTGCCAAGATTGGTGATAAAGAAGCAGTGAATGCTCTTATGGTAGCGTTAAATAATTCAGATGGCATCGTGGTCGAAGCCGTAAAGAGAGCGATAGAAGCAATCGAGAATAAAACTACCACGGCGCCCGGATCCAAGAAATCCACCACGATATATTCAATCAATCCCCTAACCGCCATATTCGGTGCTTCCGCATTAGGCTCGGTTTTCTCAACGGTAAGAGATTTCGTCTTCGCGTATCCGATAATTGCGGGGATTGCGGCGATTGGTATAGGCATCGCCGCGGCAAAAGCTTTGAGCAAGATAAGAGATCTGCGAGAGAAATCGCTCGAACCTCAGGTAAGTGCGCTTGTTAATGAAACGGATAGAGCCTCTTCCATCAACCGGGAACAGGGTATTGGCGAAACGGTAGAAAGTCAAAAAGAAAGCGATACCATAGTCCAGTCGAAGCCTACGCATGCGTCCAGGCCGACCCAGCTCTTCGACCTTGTAGAGTCAGCGCTTATTAATGAGAGGGCGAAGTTCATCGAGACAGGCAATAAGCTCGTAGAGTCGCTTCCCGCGAAGACACGCCCTGAGGCTATCGATAATATCGGAGCTCTCGACAAGTCGATGGCAACAGCTGAGATAAGACAGAGAGTCGAGAAGGCGATGGAGATTGCTTCGGTCGCTTCGCTCCCTCGCAATGACGGTGATATTGAGTTTTTGAAGAAGAATCTCAATCAATTCGAAGCTGACGGCGCAGTTGCGTCGCTGATTGTTCTTGCCAGAAACGCTAAAAAAGAGGATCAGAAGCTCATAATTGGCCTTGAAACTGACTGGATACCGGGAATAAACGTAGAAAACAGCCTGCAGCGGCAGGCCATAACTGCCCTCGAGAGAGAGATAGACGGTATTGCCGAAGCGCTGCAGTCGATGGGCCTGGATAACGTGGAAATTATCCGTGGCAGCGGCGAGAAACTGGCAAATGACTTATTGAGTGCAGCCGATAAGACGCATACCAATCTGCATAACATAGTAGTTATGGCCTCGATAACCACTATAAATTCCGGTAGTTTCGCGTCTTTAAGAAATGCCGACGAAAGCGACAGGCCGTTTCTCGCGGGCATAGACCCGACAGAGCTCGTAAAGCTATATGCGGAATTTGGAGAATCGGTCAGTAAGCAGCTCTACATAAGACTGGCAGGCCTGCTTTATATGACGCTCGAACTTGCGGCAGGGAAAGAACCACCTCAAACCCCGATGATTGCTTCATACGATAGGAAGCTGAGGATAGTGATATTTTTACCCAGGGCTGAGCCGATGGATTACGAGACGCTTAAGAACAATTATAAAGCTGAGAAGACGGCACTACAGGCCGCGTAATTCCAGGCAATGAGTGACAGTCACGTTTTGGTATGCTCATGTTAAGGCATAAAAAAGCCATTATAATGCTATTGACTTGTTTCGGTTTGTATGATATCATTGTACATAACATAATAAAAAGTTAGTTATGAGTAATGACAAAATCGATCCAAAAGGTGAGGGCATTATGAAGTTTTGGAAGAAGACGATATCGATCCTATTGATCCATGCCTTTCTATTATCGAACCTACCTGCCGGAGCATTACAATCAGCCTTAGCTGCTACATCCGATAATCCCACAACTAGTCCGACAACCAAAGATATAACCGCAAATCCGGATGGTATAGTAATATCCAGGGACTGCGGTATCGTAAAATCAAAATATACGGGTAAGAGCGGAAAACTGATAGTCCATATACAGGATGCGCACTGCAATTATGAAGCCCAAACCAACATAGCGAAGATCATAGAGGGCCTGGTTAAGAATAATGGCTTGAGTTTCGTATCTGTTGAAGGCGCAGACGGCATTATAGATACATCCTGGTTTAAAGCGTTTCCGGATGCCGAGGTGCGCAAGGAAGTCGCCAATTACTTCATGAAGAAGGGGGAGATCACCGGCCCAGAATTTTTATCGATCACGACCGATTATCCGATAAAGCTGTATGGCGCCGAGACGCGTGAATATTATATCCAGAACCTTAACGCGTTTACGACGAGCTATCCATTAAAAGATGCGACCGAAAAATATCTTAACGGAATAAAGGCCGCCTTAAATAGATTACAGGGCTTCATCTATAATGATGAGCTGAAGGCGATGGACTCCAGGTCGCGGGAACATGAGGCCAAGAAGATACAGTTCAATGATTACGTGCGCTTTTTGCAGGACGAGGCCGAGAGGCATAAGATCAACCTGAGGCAATATGAGAACCTCTTCAAGCTGGTCAATGTCCTTATATACGAAAAGAAGATAGATTTCAACGTGACGGATAAAGAGAGATCGGCCGTCATCGACGAGCTGAGCAAGACCCTACAAAAAGACGCTATGACGGAACTTGTGAACCGGTCGATAGCGTTCAAGGTCGGCAAGATATCGTCATCGGAATATTACGATTACCTCAAATCACTCGCCGCTATGCGCGGAATAGAGCTTGCAAAGAAATATCCCAACCTAAGCAATTACATAATCTACAATTCCGTATATTCGAAGATCGATAACGAAAAACTTTTCAACGATATAAAGGAGCTGGAGACGGCGATAAAGGAGAAGCTATACGAAAACGAAGATCAGAGGACGCTTGAAAGGCTGTCGCGCCACATAGATACTCTCCTCGGGCTTATCAATATAAAGCTGTTGAACGGAGAATTTGAATATTACAAGACACATAAGGAGGAGTTTGCCTCCGAAAGCTTTGCCGGTTTTATAAAGGCCAAATCGATACAGTTCGGCCTGGCTTATGAAGTGGAGCCCCCTACCGATACCATCGAGAACGGAATATCAAAGCTCGAGGATTTCTACGCGATCGCGATAAAGCGCGATAAGTCGTTAGTGGAAAACACCATCGAAGGGATGACTAAAGCGGGCCAGAATATAGCCGTCCTCGTCACCGGCGGATTCCATTCGGAAGGTATGGCCAGACTTCTGGAAGAACGCGGAGTCTCATACGTTGTAGTCTGTCCAAACATAACAAAAGATGTCCCTACTCCTTATATACAGGTTCTGACTAACCAGAGGGCTTCCTTTGAGGATATCCTGGTTGGTGCTCAGGAGCCGGTTAAGCAGAATATGCTGGCGCCGGCGCTCATATCATGGGCAATTAAATTGAAGCCGAGGGAACTTAGACAGCTCGTGAAGATATATGCAACGGAACTGAAAGGTAGAATAAGTGGCGCCCAAACAGAATGGATAAGAAAGCACCTGTCGTTATGGTTTCGTAAGGCTGCCCATTACATGGGACAGCATCGTATGGCGCATGATAAGGATGTACTGAAGGAAGCTTACAAAATGGCCATGGAACGCACGCTCCTATCTGTCGGCACTAGCAGTGCCGAAGAAGCAAAGTTTGTGGCGGACGACATCATGTCTACAAAAATATTTATTACGGCATTCGACGCGGTATACGATAGCGTGATATCCGCTCCGGCAGTGGTGAGGATAACACAAGATGGCCTGATGACGACCGGCTATGCAAGCGAACTAAGGGCGCAACAGCTCAGTAAAACGCCTCCTATTCCCATATCTTTAAATGCCCTGGTGGGAAACTCTGTGCCGTGGGACGACCTCCAAAAGAATTTCAGCTGGTCTGAATATGATAAAATGTATGCGATCGAGATGCATAGAAAAATTTTAGAGGTGGTATCGGCAGCGGAAGGGAAAACAGGTAGTAGTGCATCCATGAGTTCTTTTGATGCCACTGCGCCGCTTAAGATCGTAATTGACAAAGCCGCCATAACTGGTTTGCTGGCAGAGACCCCCATGACTAAGGATAGGGGCAATTTTATTCTTGCCGCAGAATTAGATGACGATCAAAAGAGTAAGTATCTCGGTGCGGTCTCTTACAGCTCAGTTAAGGGATGGGATTACCTTGAAAAAGCAAAAAGCGCTTTTGTTATTATTGACTCGTTGGATGGAGGCATAGGAGCAAATGTAGGTAGAGAATTATTTAAAAAGTGGCTTGTCGAAGAAAAGTTATTGAAAGAACCGGGCTTAGGCGCGAAGGGAACTGATTTTGGTTTCATACTTGATGATAGAGGGCATAGGGAATACGTAACGATAGCTGAAGCAAAACTGATGCAGATCGTTTTAATGAAACGAAATTTTCAGGGTATGCTTTTTGAGCCGATTGTAAATAAAGATTCGAAAAAGTCTTATGAAAGCCTGCTTGATAGTATATGCCTTGAGGATAGGATTAAAGATACGTCCAATCCGAGGAGATACAGAGACCTTTTGGACGAGGAAAAAATAGAAGTTACTTTGCCGTTTAAATCAGCCCCGGATTATCCCGGATTTGACGAGAAAACGGGAAGCTATGTTGAGGGGGTAGACGTTCCCTCGGCACACGGAAATCACGGAAACAGCATGTTCGGTATGCTATATCAGGCATTTGAGAAAAAATCAGGCACAGACGCAAATCCGCATTTTCGTGTATTCTTAAATGGCGAGAACCTGAATTCACGAGCCAATAAGTACATTATCGGCGCTATGGTAGCGAAGGGGTGGCCGATTATAAAGATAGTAACCCGCGCCGAACCTATAGATGAAAAGGGCGGGAAGGACGGTCTACGCGTAGTTAAAGACAGTTCAGGCAAAATTATTCTTGTGCCTGATCAGATGGAAGTGAAAGATGCAATGAATGCGGGACAGCTCCCGTCCTTTTACGCAGCCGGTAAAGGCCAAGGGGAAAACCAGCCTTTTAATACCAATATCTTCATCATAAATATAACGGTATTACACGACATCTTAAAAGAGCTGGTCGATCAAAAAATCACCACACCCGATGGGCTCAAACAGATCATAAGCCCTGCCCTTATAGAAAATATTAAAGAGAATACAAGTAGTGACAAGTTTCGGATGATAGAGGGCGCTGCCGGCACAGCGGTCCATAATCTGAATGCTTTTTTCATGACGAATGAGAAGGCCAGGGACCTTCTTGAAAAGAGATTAGGTAAAGAGGCCAGGATGCTCCATTTTGTAAATGTTCCGCGAAGCGAACTTTTTACACCAATAAAGAAGACATACGATCCATGGTTTCAGTTCTTCAGCGGGTATTATGATGTCCCGAAGACAGGCCAGGAGTTTATGGATATGGAGTATGCTATTACTCCGAAAACCAATAATCCTCCTCCAGAATTTGACTTGTCATCAAAAGATGTTTCAGGTAAAGATGATTACTGGACGGATCTATTGCATTACAAGAATTCTTTGGGCATGGATGCCGATGTGACAGGGCTTACTTCTCTTAAAGTGCGCGGCAAGGTGAAGCTTTTGGATGCCAAACTTATAGGCGATATCTCAATTATAAACACAACAGGCCAGGAAGTGGATTTGGCGCAGTTGATGCCTGGTTTCAATGGCACAACCGGTAAAACCACATTGAAGAACACATCTATAATAATATTCAAAGATAGTAAAGGTGCTGTAAGGGCCGAGGAGAAACCCCTAGTGGTAAAGTTGGCAACTACGACTTCGACCGAAGCTCAGGGCACTTCTCAGAGCGATATCGCTACATCGGGTTCGGCGGTTACGACCACATTAGCTTTTAATGAGGGCGACAATGTCAATTTCTCCGAATGGACTCAAGAAGCGCCTAATTTATTCTATCAAGGAGATAAAAAAGCTAAGAAAGCTATCGCCACCGTAAATAATGACGGAGATTTTGTAGTTTCCGTAATAGGCACGCAGGGCGCTATTACGGTAACCGGCGTGGCGCTCACGCCAGCGCAGAAGACAGAGGTGAACGGAAAGATAAGGGCAGATTTTGAGAGCGGAAACGCTAAGTTTATAAGCAAGAAGGCCGGGGCCGTTATTTACGAGATACCGTCGCTTGAAGGACTCACATATCTTGTGGCTCATCCGGGAAGAGGTGGTGATCTGTTCGACCATCTTAACAGGCGAATATATATGTCGCCATCGCGGCTAAATTGGTATAATAATCTTGACTCCGCGGCGCGGCAGCAGTTTTTGCAGCACGAGATAATGCATCTCGATAATCCCGGTATGACTGAAGCCGAGGTTACCGAAAAAGCGCCCATCGGCCTTGTGCTGGCGGCTATTATACAGGAGGATATAAATACGAAGATGGGTAATGTTGCCCTAAGAGATGTGCTGGATAATCCGGACAGAGGCTTTGAAATCTCCATACCGGAGATCATAAAGCTGTATGGCTCAAATGTAAAATGGGCTATCGACAGGATGAGTAAATCGACAGCCGGAACGAGGGGTATACTCGATAAAGACGATATCCTGGGCGGCCCTCAGCTGAACGCCGCGGTCATAACATTCATGGCTCAGGGATATGCCGACTACATTAACGCTAATTTTCAGCCTGACGAGCGCGGGGCATTTATAGGATTCGACCCGCGATATTTCTCGAAAGAGTTCGCCTGGTTATTTACCCGGGTGCTACTGGCTAACGGGATTAAAGTATACCGGGACACCAATGAACAACACACTCAGACCCCCGTGACGTCGTATATGGCTTACTACCTGAAGATCGCCTGCGGCATTGAGGTCACTTCCAGCCATAATCCTCCGAACCAGAACGGTATAAAGTCTATGACATGGTATGGAGGTGTGGATACCGACGATGTGAGCGCCAAGATCGCCGCGCATATCCAGCGCATGTATGATCAGGGTATCACGGGCAAGGGCGTCGTTAAGATCGCGCGATACGACACGTCAAAAATAATGATAGTAGACGCCAAGAAGCTTTATTACGACGCTTACATGTCCCGCCTGTTTAATGAAAAGACCATCACGATGATGAAGACGGCCATGGACGGTGGAGCCAAATTTGTCTTCGACGGCCTGTATGGCGTAGGCGGACCGAGCATGGAGTATTATCTCGACAGAGTCTTCGCCGGTTATAACTGGCGCGGTAAAATAATAATAATGAATGCCACTCCGGATTCGTCTATCGGCGGGATCGAAAGGCCTGATCCGTCAAACCCCAAGACACTGGAGGTTTCCGGGGTCCTGGAAAAACTCGCGTCGACACCCGGAGTACTCATCGCAGTGACAGCTGATATGGACGCGGACAGGATCGGTACCGCGGTTATTATACCGGAGAAAGATGTCGCTCGCGCAAAGAGATATGGCCTATTCGTCTCTCAGATGGAATTTGCCGGCAATGTAGTCAATATCGTACGTTTTACGCCGAACCAGATATTTACACTGATCTCTTACGAGAGGGTCTTACAGGCGTATGAGAAGAAGATCGGCACGAGGCAGTTCGATGAGATAAAGAGAGCGATCGCCGAAGGCAGAGCCCCCGAACTTTATCTATTGACCTCGATCCCGTCCTCGCTTCTTGCCAAACAGATGATAGAGACATTCGGGGGAAAGGTGATCCTTACTACGGTAGGATTCAAGAACCTGGGATATGAGGCCGAGAAGCTCGACCGTGAACGCCCTGACGCGGTGGTCATCTCTCTTATGGAAGAGTCAGGTGGTTCCAATATTGGCCCATTCACAAAAGATTCCCGGGGATCCGGTATTCACAGGGATAAGGATACGATAGCTCTCGCGCTTGCCCTCTTTGCTTCAGCGTCCGAACTTAAGCTGGAAAATAAGAATATGCTCGATCTTTATGCGGACATGGCGGAGAAGCTCGGAGGACTCTACTATTACGAACGCATCGACGCATATCTGCCGAACCAGGCGCAGGCCGAAAGCCTGCTGGAGACCGATCAGAAGAATGCGGATGCCGTTAAAAACGCCGTCATCGGACGATATCGCGCGATAGATAATGTGAAAGAACCCGGGGCGGCCAAGAGCAACCTTGACGATCCGAAGAACATTGCGATCCTGGCGGAGTTATTTGGAAAGAGATCTGAAGATATCACTGGAGTGGAAGAGACTCCGGTCGCGAATACTGTGCTTCTGATAGGTGAGGGCAATGACTGGCAGCACGTTCAGCCGATTGCCAAGAGGTTTACATTCAAGGATGGAGAGATTATAGAAGTCTTCCATACAGGTAGAGACGACCAGGAGGGGCCGAGCATCGCGATCTATGATGCGACGGGTAAATTTAAGGCCCGTGCGCTCCTGCGTGCTTCCGGAACCGAGAGCATGATCAGGGCCTACCTTGAGATATTCGAGCCGCAGAGTAATCCTCATCCAGAGAATCTCTATAAATATTTTACACCTCTTTTACGGTATCTGGGATTACAGAATTACAGCATTAAGGCTCAGGGAAGGGATTATCTCAGCGAATATATCGATACAGTGAACGCGAAGTATGGGGTATCCGAGAAGCGCCTTGTCTCCGGTAGTGCTGTATTCGAGGTTGAGAAGGCCGGAGCTATTAAGATCGGACAGAAACTGCACACGCCGCTCGACGCAAAAGGCGATAAGGCTCGCGCGGCGGGTTTCCTGAAAGGCGGATATAATAAGGACGGCAAGACCGCTAACATCGGATATGGCGTCGAAGAGAAGGCATCTATCGATGGGTCATTTGCGATAGCCGGTGAAGGTAACCAGGGTTACTTTGTAGACGAGGGAAGACAGTTCCTGACCACTGTTAAGGATATGAGAGATTTCTTTGCCAGGCGCGCTCAAATTTTGGGCAAGCCGATAAAGTATGTCATTAAACCGGGGATAGGCGGCCAGCATACGCCGTTTCAGGGTATCGCTGAAGTATTCCAGGTGGTGGACACCGAGACGGGGGTGGTTGTCGGCGAATATGAGCTGGGCAAGAATTACGAAGAGGCTATCGGCAAGGTTCTGGCGGCAAATGGCGCTGACTGGGATCAGATCGCGGTCGTCCCCAGTTCTAAATCGGGTTCAACTGACGAGACGATGATGATATTCAGCGAGGTTTTTTACACGCTCCTTAAGAAGATAGCCGAAAGAGACGGCCTTGCCGGCGAAAAGTTCGCTGAGACCGTATTCAATACATTGCACGATATTAATTTTGTAAACGGCGCGGAACGGAAAAGCGCTGACCTGTTTAAAGGATTCAACCTGGCGCTTCTTACGGATAATCTCAACGCCATTCCGGGCTTTAAGACAGACTACAGACAGGTAAGGAGCATATTCCGCGTAGTCCTCGGGAATATGTTCTTCGAGACCACTAACCGTCCGGAGCAGAGCCGCCTCTCCGCATTCATTCAAAATTCCGGGCTTGGCAAGGAGCTGGGCGAAGAGTACGCGCCTGGATTTGGCGCTATGTTTGACAATGTCGGCGGCCGCTGGACCGCGGACCTTCACATGATGACGTTCCTGGCTTATCACGGTATGACGGACGCCGAGATTCAGGCATATTGGCAGTCAAGATATGACGGGATAAATGAAGTCCGCGCCGGCACTCATTTTGCAAATGCCATGGCGAACAAGACTCTTGACGAAGAGATAACCGATATAGCGCTTGTAGTGCCGGATGAGTTATTCTGGTTCGGCAAGGCTATGGAGCAGAACCGCAACGAGTCGACCTGGCAGGATGGTTTTGCCAATCTGGTGGCTGTAAAAGCCAGTATGTGGACCTATCAGAAACCTAATTATGCGAATAAGCCCAATCGGCTCGTCATAGATATGACGGTATCAGGCCTTGATATGAAAGGCTGTGATGTATTCAGTGTACCTCCGCCCTACAAAACCGCATCCGAGATAAGTAAAGACAAGCTTGCGATAGAGATCGGAAAGCTCTTTACGACATTCTATGGCGCTACCTACGTTATAGGAACCAGGCTCATCACAAGAGCATTGGCGCGTGAAGGTTACACGTGGGCCGATGTCGATATCAACGATCTGGAGAATCCGGCGACCAGGATCGTCCAGAGAAATCTATTTTTGCGGCAGCCTTACGTTGAGCTTGGCAAGGGGTTATTGGAGGAAAAGCTGGGTGATCTGCAAAAGAGCGGCCCTGCGGCCATACAGGAGGAGCTTGCGAAGATACAGGACGAAGCGCGCCAGGGTAAGCTCATCTCTAATATCAAGGGGTTGGGGCTTCCTGATACGGTGACCGACATGCAGGCCCTGGCACAGACGATAGCTAGCCTTATCAGGCTTGCGGATGAGGAAGGCCGTAAGTTTGTGCCGTTCATATATCTGGAAGGCGAGAAGTATTACGAATTACGGGATCACCTGATATCGCTTGGTATCGAATGGGTTATGCAAGGTACCGGTGATCAACATATAAGTTATCAGCAGGTTCTGACTCAGCCAAAGAAATTTTTACCATTTATAATCTCATTCATTCCTCCTAAGGAAAGCCTTATTCAGGGACGTCCCGCGATCGGGTTTTCCAAAGGATACCTAAATAATGTAAGCCCGAATATGGTCAGGGATCTTTTCGCGCAGGCATCCTATAAAGCTCTGACGGAGCCGAGGAAGGATGAAGTGGGCAAGGATGTCAAAGGCGCTCTCGGCGCATTCCTGCGTATACAGGATACGCGCGAAAGTCGCGCTATGTTTACCCAATCATTTGACGAGGCCGTCAGGATTCCCACGAAGGCACCGGTTGTTGGCGCGGCCCAGCCGCCTGCGTCAGGCGCGTCGGCGGAAGAGAAGCCCGTTGAAGGCGTTACCCGGGATCAGTATATCCACGATACCTATGTCAAAGAAGACGCAGCCGCTCTCCGCCAGACTCTCGTGGGCCTGGGGATCGATACCGATAGGATGAAGAAGAAGGTGCTGATACTCTACGATACGGCGATAGACCCGAACCTGGATACCGTCCACATAGCCCGCGCAGGTGAAGTCGCCGTTAATAA
>JAHJHP010000045.1 GCA_018823705.1 Candidatus Omnitrophota bacterium
ACCACCTCTATAACTGACGGCAAGATAACTAAGGGCATCGTCTACGAGCAGGTGATCTTAAAAGACGGAAAGATCGACCAGTCAAGAGTCTCAGATCAGGGTATCCTCTATGACCTTACAGGCAAGCTGCTGAACGCCACGATCTTCAGACAGAGCGAGATCACCACCTCTATAACTGACGGCAATATAACTAAGGGCATCGTCTACGAGCAGGTGATCGTAAAAGACGGAAAGATCGATCCGAAAGCCATTGGCCAAGGCATATTGTATGACATAAAAGGAAAGCTGTATAGTGGCAACCTGATACAAATGACTTCTGGTCTGCCGGTTGGGGTATATTCAGAAGTAAAAGACGGGAAAGTTGTTTCTAAGACGAACGTTATTATAGATAAAGGAAAGGTTATTTTTGCCGTAAAAGAAAATCTTGGAAAATCTTTAACGAGTGTTTTGAATGGCCGTAAATGGGTGTTTTCTGTTGAAAAAGACTCCGGGACTAAAGAATATTTCATCCAGGCAAAGGTCGATTGCTCAAGGAGTCCGATCACGTCGGCGGTGGATGGTAAGAAGCTCTCTTTCTCTAAAACATTGAACGCCGATGGAACGACATCCTCATCGATATCGCTGCGGCTTACTGGGGATGGCATTTGGCAGACATTAGACAGCATGATTACTACTACCAACGAGAAGCTCAAGGTGGTCGATAAATCAGGTAAAGTCATACAACTTGCTACCGGCGCGTATATTCTTGACAAGAATTCCATGATCCGCCTCACCGCCAGCGGCAGTATGAATATCATTAGCGGTACACTTACGCTTACAGGCAGCGCATCCCTGAAAACCAGCAGCGTTAATACGGTGGAGTCTCAAAAATCCTCGCAGGGCACTTCGCCTAAAGCGCAAACGATACATGTCACCGGAACCGGCGTGCTTTATGACGGCACTATCGGCATAGAGAATGACAGTGCTATTGCGCGGGAAAATCAGACATTTATTCTCGGCACAGGAGCTTCCATTAAAATTGACAAAAAGATATATACATCAGACAGCATCGCGTCCCAGTGGAAAAATCTCAAGCTGAAAGTAGGAGCCTTGGGGGTAAAGCTTGGAGCGTCTGATAACGCTATAGCCATCGTGGGCGGAAAAGTTGTCCTCAACGCAATACGGATGAATGCGGTAGATTGGACGGCGAATACAGGTGTGAACGGTAAGAATAGCTTGATTAAAGTGCTGGAGACCGCGATGAGTTCGCTCAGGGGAAAAGAGACCGGTAAAGACCCGGTTACGGGAGCATCAGTCAATCTGAAAGCGTCAATACAAAGCTTAATCAACCTCGTGAAAAACGATCAGATTGATTATACCACAGCCAAGAAAATAGTTTCCCGGCTTACGCGAGCTGAGGATGCTATTGCTATCAGTATGATCGCAGCAGGAATGCCTATGCCTGTCGCACCTGGTAAGCTCTCCGGGCTTACCTATGAGTTTGCGAAGGCTTCATCTTTCATGCTCGCAAGTCACGGACTAAAAGACGGGTTTAATATTACTGATGCTAAGACGCAGCTTAAATCGATGTTAATTGAAGCCATAGGCCTTATGAAGATAGCCGCTGCTGAAGAAGCGGCCAGGCCGTTGAGATATGACTACGCTCATAATGAGCTGAAGAGATATCAGCTTGCTCTCGCGAAGCTCGATGAGCCCGGGTCTTCACTGACGGATGTTATCAGGATGGTCAGTAATAACCTGCTTCAGAAGAAATTTGGCTATATACTCTCCAGAAGTCGGATAGAACGTGTCGATGTAGGCAAGGAACTTGGCATAGGTAAGGGTATCAGCGACGGCTCTTACGAAGGTGTTGTGAATTTAGGGTTAGTTGATAAATATAACACGGCTATGCTCGATGGCGATATTGAGAGCGCCGCAACTATCGCAGCAAGCCGGGAACAGCAGATGAGCGCTATAACCGTCTGGGCTTGGAGCATGGGTAGCAAGGAACAGATGTCGGGCATAATCAAAAAATATAATATTATGAGCGCTCAGCGGTTGTATGATTTTATGAATACCAGCGATTCAAATTACAAATTAGTATATAGCGCCGCTACGATGATCCAGGACAGGTCGGATTTCTTCAAGTCAGAAGATACAGTCGAGAAGTTGGGTTGGAGAGGGAAGATAGTAAGCGCCATAATGGGGGGATTGGAAAACGCCAGCACTATAAGTAGCGGTGAGTATTACGGCAGGGGTGCTGTTGCTGTTATAGGAGCGGCCGCGACCGTTATAGCTACGATATATTCCGGTGGTTTAATATTAGGCGCGGTGGGGACCTCCGGCTTGACAGTAGGTTCCACGGTAGTATTATCGAGCGGCTTGGCAACAACATCATATATTGCGGTTGGTTCAGGCGTCCTCTCTGTTGGCTTGACGACCGGCGCAACCTTAATAAATAACAACGGCGTCCTGCCTGAAGGTTTTGGATGGCAGCTGGTCGGTACGTATTTGAATTCAGCCGGCCAGGCGGCCCTATTCGCGGGAGCATTGCAGGGAGCAAGCGTCTTGGTTAGTGGAATACGTTCCGCCGCGGGCGCAGCCTCAGGGTTAGGTAAGACGGCGCAGGTAATAGGCACGGGACTTATGGGCGCAGGTATTTCTACCACGCGATATCTTATTTCCGATGTCTATTTCAGGGGCCAGGAATTTGAATGGGGCAGGTTGGGTGTAAATGCGGCTACCGGTTTTGTATTGGGTGCTACCGGCGGCTGGGCTATGAGCGCGGCGGGCATAACTTCTTTCGGCACAGCGATAAATGTGGGATTAGCCGGCGGCCTGAGCGTTACAAGCGGGCTTGTTGATGCCGTTTATTCCCGCAAGGAGATCTCCTGGGTTAAGGTCCTCTCTGACTTCACCATCGGCGCCGGTCTGTATGGCGCCGGTGCGTTCGCCAGTTGGGGCTCGACCATGAGTAATGTTACCAAGATAGGAGCTTCGGGCAATCTCACGAAATTTGCGGCCCTATCCAATAAGATATTTACCTCAACAAGTTCAAATGCTATGTTAGCTTTCATGAAACCTGTCTTTGTGGCAGGTATATTCATGGGTACCGGCGCTTTGACAAAACTGGGAGTAAATGCAATCCAATATTACGCGGGCGGACTCAAAGATGCGCAAGGCAAAAGTATAAATGAGGGCATGGCCTGGACGAACCAGATGACGCGTATGAACCTCTTAACAGGCGCTGTAATGGGCCTGATGGTTGCTATTGTCGCCTCCCCGAGAGGATTGGCGCAGCTGGGGAACGCCTGGAGATCCGTCACGAATTACAGCGTTAAGAGCGCATCACTAGAAGTGGCGGGACTCAATAGAATAACAAAGTCCGTGGCATCATTCTTAGGGATTGGCAAGACGGTCTCCGGAGCCAAGCTGCTGGCTTTACACATGATCGATGGCGGAATAACATGGGTGGCTGTATCGCCTATCTTCAGCGCATTCAATGGTTTCTGGAACTTCGTAAAGATAGGTTTAACAAAAGGTATATGGAACACGGATAACATAAGCATCACGAACGAATATACGGGCGAGTCCATGCAGCTATTCGGCGGAAAAGGCGCGGGCCTGGCTTTACTGACCAGTGCTGTAATGGGACCCATGCAGGGTATATATATGGGGCCCATCATAAAGATATTTAGCTTTACTACCGAGCCCGGTATAGCCGGATTCTATGGTAGCCTTAGAGTTGCTCTTTCCAACGCGCCGGATCCGTTATTCAAAGCGATCAATGCGATGCAAGTGATCTTCAGGTATGCGACAGGCCGGGGTGTTGGAGCAGAGCTACATGCCAGCGCCGGACTCGCCTCTATGCGGGTCTACGCCATGTTCGGAAAGACGGTCGGCGGATTACTTGGTTGGCTTGGCGGAAACCTTACGATTGCGGGATATGTCACGGGTATTAACTCCGTATTGGGTATGCTTTCAAAAACGGATGAAAAAGGTAACATAGTTAACCCGGCTGGCTTTGCTTCATGGCTTGCCGATGGTCAGGGTGGCGGCATTCTTGGATGGTTCTTCCTATTCGCGAAAGCCAATTCCAGATATAGTAAGAGCGAAAGAAAGGCTTTCTCGCAAATCTCGCTGTCCGGAGCGACTGATAGAGACATGCGCGTCTTTACGCGTATCAAGGAGGATGTAAACTCCGGCAGGATCGGGGCTGATGCCTATGACGCTATACGCGCGTTTAATCCTGCGGCGGCGGATGTGTCAGGCCGGACCATAGAGCTCGCCTTCGTCAACGGCAGAAAGACAAAACTTGATGTGACGATCGGCTTACAGAGACTGGTCGAAACTGAGCATTTCAATATGGCTCTTCGTCGAGCAGGATCCGCCGGCAAAGACAGCGTAATTACCAAATTGGTCAACGCCAGCCCGGATAACGTCTCTAAATTAACGAGAAACGGCGATACTATAATTAAAGCGGGTAGCAGAGAACTGAATTACACCAAGGGAACCGTTATAGATATCGGATTGCCTGAGCTTAAGATCAGCTCCGATAAGACAGTTAAGTCGACAGACTTTATGATAACGCTTGCCCATCTGGAAGCGGCTACTTCACTGAGACTGGCGCCGAGCGTCGCGAAAGATATCCTTGCCGAAGAAAACAGGGGTAGGACGCTGGCTGAAGTGAAGGCGGTTGAGATCGATAGCGCCCTGGCCGATATACGGTTGACTGACGTTATGAGAAGCTATATCGCCGAGGCCAACGGCTTGGTCAAAGGTACCGATTATCTGGTGGGCGACAGGATGCAGAAAGAGACTAACGATGTAATGGAGCAGACTAAGAAAATTATGGATGTGGCTAATAAGGCGAGCCCCGATGCCAGAGAGGCGATAAGCGAGTTTGCTAACACGGTAGAAGGGGTAGGGCTTAGCCGCAGGATCTATGTTGGCGATAAAGCTATTGGAGAACTTAAGACAGTTAAACGGGAAGAGGGCAGGGACAATCTCACTCCCTCTCAGAGAGAAGAGCTGCAGAACCAGAAGCTGTTATTCAACGCTCTCGAGATATTCTTCAATGCAAAAGAGGGCATAGAAGGTAATGCGCCTCTTGGAAATCCTGAAGGCGGTAAGGTAAGCCGCAATCTCGATTATTGGATCAATTCGAGTAAAACAATGTTCAAGGACGCGGTAGATACGGTCAAGAGGCTCTTTAGCGCGAATGCGTTTGGTAAACCGATGACCGACTCTATGGTAAAAGAAAAACTTACACAGGCCGGATTCAAATTCAACGCGGGTGAAAATATAGAGCAGATGTTTGGTAGGGTCAAGGAGACGATCGGAAGCGCGGTAAACAGTTACTGGGATGCCTCAGTAAAACAGATACGTTCCGAAGGCGCGGCGAAACTTGAAACATTCCTGAATAGCGCCAAAGAGAGCGGCCGTATTGGTGAAAGAGATGTAAGGATCCTACGCGATCTCGTGACGACATATTCACGTCTTGGAGAAGGAGCGTTCCTTGGCAGTGCCTTTGAAGTGAAACCGGATCAATTAGGATTTATCTTTACCGCGGTAAAGATGAGGTTGCTGTCGATGGAGGGCAAAGCCGATAATATCACGCAAGTCGTAACAAGACTTGGCGGTGGTAAGCTCTCGGGAAATATACTCGCCACCTATCTCGCTATGAAAGAAGCGGAACAGCAGGGCGCCGGGAAGTTCAAGATGCTGATAATCGCCGATGCCTCGAAAGATGATCTGGTTGACCAGGCTCTTACCGACCATATGACGCGCATTCTTATGCAAAAAGGCGGGGCGGACTTCTATAAGATGGAGCGCCCGGGCAATAATTTCCTCGGTCTGCGTCGTCTTGCGGATAATAAGCCTGTGGAATTCAATGAAAAGGGTGAGACGACGAAGTATGAACCTATTTTTGACGCTGAAACGCCATCTGACATGGGCAAACTGAAG
>JAHJHP010000046.1 GCA_018823705.1 Candidatus Omnitrophota bacterium
CCATCGTTTGGCAAGAGAGCGAGTCTGATTTTTACATTTGGCTATTTCCTTTTTATACTCTTTTCCCTTTAGAAATTTAACTGAGTATAATTTCATACCTTTATGTATAAATTTCATAAGAAATGGTCGTCGCGAATAAGCAATTTCTTGAAAGGAAATTCTATGGGTATTATTTAAAAAATGACAAATAACTGCCGGTCTTATAGCATTTTGCTCAACTTGTATCTCGATTGTTTGATGACCAATGGTTGGGACATTAAAATATTTTTCAATGGCTTCTCTTGGAATCTGGACTTGGGTGCCACCTGCACCTGTTTCCTTAAGAACCTCTAAAAATAAGACATTCTGACTGATTCTTTTATTTAAACGGGTTCGCTTCCTGCTTCTAATAACTTGTCTTATTAGGGTAGTTTTGGGAGTTGCTGGTATTTTTATAGGAGGGAAAATACTATTTAATGATTTATTAAAACGATCCGTTTCAATTCTTTGTTTTTTTATTACTTTTTTAGGATAAACTGCAAATAGTTTTTCACTAATTCTATGTAAATTATTCTTTGAAAATGGGGCTTGGGGGTTAGCGTATGATTTCCAAACCTCATTTATAGAATTATATAAAGCTTTGTTTTGTTTATGATCAATCTCTAATTTTACACAACATTCACTATTACAAAATAATCCGCCATTTGTAAGATTATTAGAGCCAATGAACAGCAGTGATTTTTTCTTATTGCTAAAAATATATACTTTCGGATGATATTTATATCTTTCGACTGATGCATGAAATACAAAAATATCTGCTTTTGAAAATCTCTGCTTCAAATATCGCAATGCATCTATTTCAGATCCATCATCTCCCACACCAATTATTAATGATATTTTTTTGTTTAAATCGTGAAATGCTTCTAACTTTTCATGAACTAATGCAAGCCCACTCCATGAAATATAAGCTATTAGGGCTCGGAATGTTTTATATTGCCCTTTTGATAAAGCATCATTTATTTCTTTACTTAAAGAATTTATACCGGGTTTCTGATCAATAATTTCAATATTCATAGATTTATTGTGATTTTTCTATTACCTGTCTTTGTTCTTTACTCAACATAAATATATCAAAGATTAGCTGGTCAATAACATCTTCTATAGAACCAGCGTCTGCCTTGGAATTTTCTTTCTTGACGCTTATTATCTTATCAACTAATTCTATGATTTGTTTTTGATTATCTGCAGAAGTTTCCTTAATTGGGATTTGTTTAAGAACATTAATCTTTAATTCTGCGAACAATTTACCTTTTCGTGGCTGAACAGTTCTGTAAAACCATGTAGCTAATTTACTATTTAATATAGCTAAAACATATTTCATATTAATCTCTGAGTCTTTTTTGGGCACACAAACAAAAGCGTTATTACTAAAATAATATCCAGCCTCATCGAATGCTCCCAGAATGTAATCACCTGTGCGCCTAACAACTATTTTGTGTTTCTCAAAATATTCTGGTTTACCAAGTCCTGCATACTCACCGTTAACCTTATTTATGATGTTTTTATCATAATTTACCCATTTACCATTCCAAAAAAGGTAATATTTACTAATCTCATCTCTTCCAAATATCAGCTGTTTGCAGTTGTTATTGAGTTTCTTATTTATAAATAGCTTATCTCTAATGTTTCCGGAATGAATTCCCTCATGAGGGTCAAAGAAGTCTCCAAAACTCTTTTCTTTCTTCAGCTTATTTAACAAATCGCGTATTTCGCCACACAGATATAGGTTGAACTTATAACCCTCTGTTTGTAAGAATTGAGCCTGGGGAATCTTGTTACTTATTATTCCATTATCAGCGTGTACCGTACATGCAACAACATTATTATTTCTATCTGATGCCATCCATTTCTTACCAATCAAAGTACAGCTATCTAAATTAACGTTTTCGAACGCCATTCCCCAATGATCTATACTAGTCATTAAGAGATTATCTAGGATAAACTTTCGGGTAGAATCATAATTTTTAAGCAAAATAATATCCGGCAATACATTTGCAAAAGAACCGTTAGAATTAAGAATTGTTATAGCTCGTTCGATAAACAATCGTGATATATCAAGAATTCCAATTGTTGCCGATGGGTATATTTTTTTAAAAAGCACCTTTTCAGATTCTGAAAACTTTACAGATTTTTGACCCCAAGGCGGATTGCCTATGACAATATCAAACCCGGTTATTCCAAACATAAACTCAGGGTCAAAAAAATTCGCAATATTATCTGCGTCGAAAGGATGATATGATCGCAACTGTTTTTCTCTTTTAGATACTAAAAAATCATCTGTTTTTTTATATTGAATCTTTTTTTCATATCTTTTACGCAGTTCTTCTTTGCTTTTCCAAGTGCGCGCGTTAAAATACTTATCGCGAATTTCTACAAGCTCATCGGCTTTAACGGTATCAAATAGATCTTCTTGATCTGTATCTAATAAAGGGATTAGGCTATTTGCGCAGGCAAATTTAAAATCCAAATTTGGCAACTCGGCTATCCCCATATTCTTTTCAGTTGGCTTAATAGCTACATCTA
Source organism: Candidatus Omnitrophota bacterium (assembly GCA_018823705.1). Classification (GTDB taxonomy): domain Bacteria; phylum Omnitrophota; class Gorgyraeia; order 2-01-FULL-45-10; family 2-01-FULL-45-10; genus CAIMPC01. The sequence goes on from JAHJHP010000046.1 coordinate 2,563, forward strand.
CAACCAACGATAACCACGTCCTCAATCGTGATATCTCAACCGCCATCGGCTCAATGTCCACACCGAAGATATTGTTTTTAATTACGCTTAATTTCGTCTTGTAGTGATCAAGCCGGGTATCAAGCCGCTCATAAATAGAAAGCATGGTTTGAAGCATTCCAATTGGGAAGGCCCCGGAACCGCAAGCCGGGTCAATAATCTTTATTTCATCCAATGCCTCGACGATCCTGTTCTTATAGGCGCATAGATTTCCCCACCCACCCTTTAAATCCAATTCGTGCTCCTTTTTATCAAAAAGAAATTGTAAGACCTCGTCTTTTCGCGCATCATCACCCAATTTTTCTGATACAAAAGCCCGCAAGCTTTCCCTACACATATAATCAACGATCTTGCGTGGGGTATAAAAAGCGCCTTTAGCCTTGCGCGCCTGCTCACCAGTCTCCTCGGTCTCTTCAGCCAGAAGATTCTCAAATATGCAGCCTAACATTTCCGGATCAATCGCTACCTGCTGAAAGTCGCTAGTGCTTTCATCGGTCGTGAAGTTGTATCGGTTAAGGAAAGAGTAAAGTCTATCAAAATAATCAGCGGGAAAAGACAGTTTATGTAACCCGAAAAGATCGCTTTTCTTTGGTTCAAAGAGACCGCCGTTTAAGAATGGTGTTTTATCATTAATTCCGGAGCCACGTTCCTCAATAGGGGTATTAAGAACCTTAAAGAATAGCGTCTCGAGCTTATCAGCGTAATACTCTGTTCCGGATTTTCCATCGGTATCAAAATAACCAGTATCATCTGTAATAATCTCTTTTTTTCTCAGAAACCAACAAAAGATAATCCGACCGATAAGTCGATTAACAAACTGTGAACGATGCTTTTTATCTAAAATGTCTTTTTTCTCAAAATACTGGACAAGCTCATTAAAGAAACTGGATATCTCGATATAGAACTCTTTATTGAGCGGCTGAATATCAAAGCTATCCCATAAAACCTTGTGAACCTGCAATTTGTTGGAAAAGTCAAAACCCTGCGCCCACTTCTCAAGTATCTTCTTTTGGGTATTTGACAGCTGTTTGTGAATTTCAAGGCTACGAATCTTATAATTATTGCTGAGAATGATAATTAATCGATCCGCATTCTCCGTGAGAACGAAATCAATTCCGATATTTTTATTAGAATAGAACTGCTCATCTTCAAAATTCGGAGTGAGCGCTACCAAGTTTGAAATGATCCGTTTAGCAGGTTTGGTAACCCAGAATAACTTGAAGTCAATATTGCAGGTATTGTTTTCGGCTAAAGCAAAACTTGCTTTGCGATCTTCATAATCCGGGGCGTTTTTTGTCCAGCTTGAATTGACTTTAAGGCGCGGAAAGCTCTTTAAGTCGGCCTGAGAATTTTCTAAGCCAAGTAACCCCATAACTTCTTTAGCGATATGCAAGCCATTCTCAAAAGTCCGATTCTTATCAGCGGCTTCAAGAGCCTGATCAACTCTACTTAATAAACCTATGGAATTATTTGTTTTTACCAACATAGATTAAAACATTCTCCACTCTATTGGGCCTTATGGATTCTTCTTTATCGGCTACAATCTCTTTGGCGCGCTTCAAAAGACTGTTAAGCGTATCCTGATAGGATTTGTTCTCCCGACTCGCTTTCACCACAGTCCTCACTAATTTATCAATTTCTTTTTTATCCAAATAATTCTTTGTACCAAAAGCCTGCCCCACGATATCAATATCCTCCGGGGAGTAATGTATTTTACTCATAATTCGTAAAAGTTCAAGTCTTTGTCCCGTTGGCGTCTGCTCGCCGACCTCCTCAAGGACATAACTTTCTGGCTTCTGAGCAATGCCTCTAATAGCGGCCTTATCGCAGGTGATGCGATCGGATTGACGCCGATTTTGAGATTCATCTACCCTTACTCGTTGTAAAGCTTCTAGAGTGCTCATCGCACTTCGATTGCTACCCTTCATATTCATCTTTATAAATTCCGGAACAAGCCTAGTATCATCGCTGAATAAATTACTTAAAGCCATTACTTCTATATCGTTTGTGGCTGGATGCCCATCGGGCAACAATGCCCACTTACCCTTTGGTATGCAGTAGATTTTACATTTATATTCCGCTGAGTTTTTCTCATCACGATCAAACTTTTTGAGATCCAAGATAAAATCATCCTCAATCAGCAAAAAGTCTCCGGCCTTTTCTAAATCTTCTAATGCTTTAGCTCTTTTTTGGGCTTCGTCGCTATATAAATCTTTGATATTCTCAATATAGTCAATAGGATTGGCCACTTCACCCAAGACAGACTGATCATTGCCGATTGTGTTATTGATCATGCTGATTTTACCTTCAAGGCGCTTGACCAACCTCAGATATAAATCAAGCTTCTGCAGCGGGTTCATGTTATAAACGAAAACCTGTTCATAAGTAGAGCCAAGCCGATTAACCCGTCCGTTACGCTGGATCATGCGAACAGGATTCCAATGCAAATCGTAGTTGATGACAATTCCGCAATCCTGTAAGTTCTGCCCTTCTGACAAAACATCTGTCGAAAATAGATACTTCAACTCAGTCTCGCCGTCCTTAAGAGAGTAAATCTTTGATTTGGGGGAGAATCTAGAAGCGTAATCATCCGCATTCTGTCGGTTTTTTGTCGATACAAAAGCGGCATTTTTTTCGCTAACAACACATCCCTTTAGCTTCTCTTCAAGATAGTTTATAGTATCCGCGAAATATGAAAAGACCAACACTTTCTCACCGGCAGGTTTTTCTTTATCAATCTTCTTTAACAGCTCAATGAGAGCCGTAAGCTTGGTATCGTTCTGCTCAAAGAATTGCAACTGCTTCTGAATAATATCAATCAATTCTGATTCCCGTTTTATGTCCAGTTTAAGCGCATCAAGGTTATATTTTCTCTCATCAACCTCATCCAACACGATAGGCTGATCGCCGGTATCTTTATCCATCGCCTCCAATAAACCATCCTCATCTTCTGACTCAAGCGCGGTTCTTAGCGCTTCGATATCATCCATCCCAACAATTTTATTCCGCTTCAATCCTTCATTAAAGAGCTTAAGCTTATCCTTATAGGTACTCAATGAAATGGATATCGCTCGAACAGACGACTCCATCCGTTTCAAAAAGATCGTTCTAAAAATTCCATAAATACCTCTCTGCTGCTGTAACTCTCTACTTTTATCGCCCGTTAACCGTAAATCCTTAATCTCTTCCGTAGTCTTACCATAATATTCTGTGCGGTAAAGTCTCCAGCGATATGGGATAAACCCGAGCATTAATATTAATTGAAATACGAAATAAATTGGCGATTCGATCCTTAATTGATCTTCCTCAAAACTCTTTTCTACAAGATCCAATTGATCCAGGGGATGTTTCAAAACAGTGCATTTTTCAGCAATTTCCTCGGGGTCTTTGGAATAGACAAATGGCAAATTAATCAAACTACTTTTTACCGAAAGAACTTTTTCCAGAAGATCAGATGGTAACATATATGCGCAATTCTTCGGCATTGATTTCGGAAAACGTCGTTCTTGCCCTTCGATAATTAAATGCCCGTATTCCTTCTCAATACCGTGCCGTGTTCTCCGAACAACAATGCTCCTGATAATAGGGCCCATGACTCGCCTGATCTCTTCGTAGTCGATATCCTGCCCCTGATTGATTTGCTTTTTTATCTTCTTTTGTAAATCCTCAACGGCTCGCACAAAATCTTTAGTTCCACTCAATCCCGTATGCGAATCAACGGTCGTAACTTTGATCGAGTCACCGAATCCGCGCGTGCCCAACAAAATCTGATTTGTGAGATCTTGAAGCTCATTATTAATTGGCGTTGCGGTGAGCAAAAGTACGTGTGCTTTCTTATTCTTTCTTATCCATTCAAGAAGCGCTTCATACCGCGTACCGGTCGTCTTACGCAAATTATGCGACTCATCGATAACAAAAAGCGCGACAGAGGCAATATCATCTAGTCTTTTTTCATCCTCTATCGCCTGCAAATTCTGAAGCACAACCGGTTTAAGATTGGGAATGCCGGACTTTAACAATTCGCGCTCCCATTGCGGCTTGAGGGATTTGGGGCATACGATAACAACGCGCTTGCGCCCGATATCACTTTCCGTGTAATGTCTAATAACCTCAATTGCTGTGATTGTTTTACCGAGCCCAACGGAATCCGAAAGCATCGCGACGCTGTACTTGTCCAGCTTTCTAAGAAGATGCTGAACATTCCTCTTTTGAAATGCTAAGAGTTCATATTGACTATTTTTATTTGTTCCGAGCTCAATCTCCTCAAGCTCTTCCTTATAAAGCTCGTAAAGCGTCCTGATATACGTTTCATAAGGACTGAAAAGGACATCTCCAACGGGAGATTCCTCAAGGAGTTCAACGAATTTGCCCTGCCAATTTTCTGTATCGGGATCATTCCAAAGCTGATCAAACCAATATAGATGTCCAACCTCCTGCTCCTTTGTCTGTGGCTTAAACATTACGATACGATGATCCGACTCAACGGCGTTCAATTCTGTATTGTGAGTAAAGCCATTCTGTGTGAAATTCGATGAACCAATTACACCAATGGCTTCATGAGAAGAGTACCCGCCAAATATATAGCACTTGGCGTGTAAGAATGCTTTGCGGTAAACCTTAACTTCAAGCACTCCCTTTTTAATAAGGTCTTTTATTTCAATCACAACCTGTTTTAGGGCAGGATCCGGGATCATTCGTTCAAGGTCAAAATAAAAATCAGCATCCGGATAATCAGGTTCCGGGCGATATGCTTTATGGCGCGGGATAAGCGGTTCGCGGCCAATCAACAAGCGAATCTTCTTAAAATTTTTAAGTTCATCTATGATTAATTTCGTGCCGGAAAGATCCCAATAACCGGTCGCAATTGACAACTCGTCATGTTTAGGAGCAATCTGTTTAATAAGATCTACAAAAACCCGTCGATTATTATCAACTATTTTAGGAATCATCGTGTATCCTTTGATAGACATGCCTTTCTCCCAGCCCTTCCTTTCACTAGTTTCTCAATGTGATACTGCTGAATCTTGCCCGGCGTGGTTTTGCTATTGAACCATCTATTGACCGTAACAAAAGAAACACCCAACTTTTGTGCAATCGCTTGTTGGGTGATTTTATGCTCTAACCGGTATGTTTCCAGCCTCTTGACTAACGTCATACTTAACATTTTATATCATCTTATAAATAAATCAACCTTTATCTGCTGCGTTTAATGTTTCGATTTGCGATTGGTAGTTTTTAGAATTTGCGACGAAGGTCCACGAAACGGCTTGTTATAATCCTTAAATTATTTTCTCATCCATGTATTTACCTCATTACCGACCAGACTAATGAAACTACCCAGCCCAAAACAGTCCATCCCAAAAGAAGGTTTAATAAAAATATCGCGAGCTTATTTTTATGCTGCCTTAAAAAGGCTACGAGAGTCGGCAGAAAATAAAACGCAACTATTAGAACTATCACCATCAGCTCAACTAACGATAATTCCTGCGTCTGCATGGATTAATACTCTCTTTCAAAAACTATTGCACGTCGTGTTTTCTTGCTCATCATTAAGGCTAAATCTATCAATACCCAAATCCCAAAAACTATGGCTAATAACCCTAAAGCAATTACCAAAAATAGCCGGCCTTCTTTCAGTATAAAACCGTGCCAGAAGCTCCAGAATATCACCTGCCAACCTTCACTCGTAAAGGCTAAGCTCGGGTCATGATATCCAATCCTCGCGAGCCAATAACTGAATACCCAATACAGGTAATACATCCACAGAAAGACGCCCCTTAGGGCTAAGGTGATAAATAAAATCCCTATCCCTATCAAGCCCAATACGTCATAGGGAACAAGATTGTCTTTGAATATGTTACCCATAGCCTTGGATAAAAACACCGTTTCAGAATAAACCCAGGGGCATTTCTCTTCCAGTCTTGAGAGAAAAAGATAGGGTTTTAATCTTTCCACGTCACTTGTCCTGCCGGCTCTCTTAAGAAAGTCATTAAAATCGCTCACTGAAAGACTTCCTAAGTTTCGGTCCGGACTTCTAAGATCATGGCAGATAGCCCGGGAGTAGCTGCCGGTTAAGGCAAAGGTCTTCTTAGGGCTGTAGCCGGCACCGGAAGGAGCAAAATCAAATTTCCATGATCCGGGAATCTCAAAATAGCCTACCCTCGTAAAATAGCTTGATTTCTGGCTATCTCTATTGATATCCCGTGGCGGGACAACCATCATAAGAGCGCTGGCGCCGGATATATCCTTTAAGTAAGAACCTAAGAGGTGTGTTTTTACTACCACCGGAATATCAGGATAAGGGCCAAAGATAACGGGTTTTCTTGCATACTTCAGGCCAACATACCACCCAAAGCATATATAAACAATTGGAAGAAGTAATAATGCCCTTGTGAAACACTTTTTTATGCAAAGATATTTATTTATCATGACTGCTATTCTTTCTCTCGCATACTAACCTCAGGGCCTCTTTCAAAGACATATATTCATCCTGATAAAAACACGTGCCTATATCAAGTGAAAGTACGTCAGCAAGTATAAACGCTCTCTTAGAAAACTCAGGCTTTATATAAAAGAGCCTTTCTTTAATGCCATCGTAATTATAGCTAGAGGAGGCTACTATCAAGACAACATCGTATCTTGAGTGTTCGGGTATGTTATAGGATATTTCACGGCTATACTTATATACCACAACTTCCCAGGCACTCTTTTTCTTATACCAGGTCTCGACCTCTAAGGCTATTTTTATGCCGGAAGATGCTACTATAACATTATCCGGGATCTTATCTCTTGTCTTGCGGTCTTTTCTTATGACCCACTCAGGTATCCAGTCTTTTATTTCCAGCTGCCTATAGATAGAGAAATAGCTCTCAATAACAGCTTTTTGATGCTCAAGGGTATTAAGGCCGGTGTTCTTGTTATCAAAGCGGTAATAGCTGCTAAACGGCTCATATTTAGAGATACATTCCTTACCTCTTTGGGTTAAATAGTAAACCTTAAGACTTATGGCTGGCTCATGGTAGGTAGCTATAAAACCCTGTTTGACAGAGTAGTCTATTAACCAGCGCGGGTACGATAACTTAAGCCTGTCTTGGCCAAACTTAAATAGCTCTTCTCTTGTAGCATACCTAAAGATAAATATAAACCTAAGCAACATCCTGATCCTATATACTTGCTCTATCTTGGTTATTCTACCTTTTCCCATCTGTTTTTCACCTTTCGTTTAATTAGGTTCTTTTTCTCTTGGCTTAAAGAGTGTTCAAGTGATTTTTTCTCCCAGAGCCATGCGGTTACCTTCGCCAGAAGGTTTGTTAGAATTGGGCGAAGGTAACCGCATGGGGTTTAGCGTAAGTGCTTGGGGATAAAGCAGGTCTTTAAAAAATAATTCACAAATTAATGCGCTGTAAATTATGCGGCTAATGCACACCTCGATGTGAATTCCTTGAGAATTAAAATGCGAATTAATCATGCTCTAAAAGTGATAACCCGGCTGCTTTTAAATAACATATCTATCAGCAAATTTAACGCCCTTGATACCCTATCCGCTAGGCCTATTTACCACAAAAAATGAGGCCATGTATGTAAGGTTTTGTTGGGGTTATAGCCCATTGTTTATATAAGACATAGCCGGCTCGGATAGCTACTACGGCATCTTGTTTCATAGTAACCCTCTTGAGTGTAGTTCGATTCTTTCGTCTTTAGGTATTCCTTTAAAAACTTCTTCCCCTATTCTATTCTTAGCTCTTTCATAACTCTTATATATAGGTGTGGTCTTTTTGACCATACCCTTCCCCTTAAAGTGTCCATACCCTGGGGCTGTTTTGTCCATACCATTAGGCAGTAATACTGTGCCGAGCATTTGATAAGTCGTAAGAGTATTACCTACTCCCGATACAAACTTGATCAAGCCGCGCTCTTGCAGGATCAGCCTCGCTCGTTGAAGTGTCTTATGGCTAAGTCCTAAGTGGCCTTGAATCTGTTTATCCTTGCAGAAGAATGCTGAGTTTTGAAAGCGACAATATAAACCCCTAAGGTAGATGTAAAGAAGCATTGGGACAGCTCTTATGTTGCGGGTATTACAAAGATCGAAGAAATCGTTTTCGAGGTATTGATAGCCCTTACTCATAAAGCCGCCCTCACCAATAAAAAACCACCAAAAAAACCACCAAAATAGTAATTTATTATGTTTTTAGGGTATTGTGATACCTTGAGTAGTATGGGGTAGAATAGAGATGTAACGGCTTGATACAGATAGGGATAAAACAAAAAAGGCGTTGTCTCCGACGTTAATCGGAAGCAACACCTTTTATACTGGTAGCCCCATGGGGATTTGAACCCCAGTCTTTAGCCTGAGAAGCTAACGTCCTAGGCCGGGCTAGACGATGGGGCCACCTTAGTTCTTATCTTACTACTGTCGAGCAACTGGTGCGGAGAGGGGGATTTGAACCCCCAAGCCTTGCGGCACATGCCCCTCAAACATGCGTGTCTGCCAGTTCCACCATCTCCGCGAAAACCAATTATGTTTTACTGCCTATTTTATTATCTTAGTGCGTGTTTATCTATAGGGATTTTCCCGCCGTCGCTTTGCTTTGGCGGGATCCCGCCCCCAGTCCAACTCCTGGCGGGAGAACCCCCAAGCCTTGCGGCACATGCCCCTCAAACATGCGTGTCTGCCAGTTCCACCATCTCCGCAAACTCGTTTATTACACTGCTCTTAATTTCCGACGTATTTTTTTTTGCCTCTTCGACGAAAATTTATATACAAACTCGTTCATTTGAAGAAGCCATTCCAATTTTTTTGTAGGGGGGATCTTCATGAACCTGATAAGGCGGTCTTCTTCGCTTTCCCACTTAAAGATCATCCGGCCCTCTTCAGTTTTTTTATCTTTCTAAGCTCTTCCATATCCAGCTTGTCGATGGAGCGGCCTGCATCCTTTTTCATTTTAATAAGATTATCGATTGAGACTACCGGTATCGTAATACCTCCGCTTCGGACACGCACCGCGTTGTCTTTCGCTTCTTCAAAACTTATCGGAGATTCTATAATGATATCCACCTCTTTAAACTCATTTTCCTTATAAAAATTAAAAGCCTTCATGTGCTTATTCTTGATCCAGTCTTCCCGCTTCTTGCTGTCTGCGATGCCCATGGGGTCAACTGGCTGTTTTACGCGATACCCCTTCTTTTTTAATATACTGGCAATCTTTGCAAGATTTGTATCGGTCATCTCAACAAGGATGTCCATGTCAGCAGTGCTCCGCAAAGAGCCAAGAAGGTTCACGGCTATACCCCCGACAAGCACGTACCTTACTTTTTGCTTCTGAAACTCTCTCAGTATATCTTCATAGATTATCATAAATTCCTGCCAAAAGAGAGGCTCCTATTATAACGAATCTTCGCCTGAAATCAAGGATAAACACAACTAGCCAGGTTCAAAACCTACATTTCTTCATCTCACAACTAGGAACTAAGAACTAAAGTGGCTGACGGGCAAGGATTTGAACCTTGACAAGCAGATCCAGAATCTGCTGTGCTACCGTTACACTACCCGTCAACGAATTACTTAGCATCTCAGTAGTAGCCTGGGCTACTACTGTGGATAACTCAAAAACGAGATTGCTTCAGCCGCCTACGGCGGCTTCGCAATGACAGAGCTACGCAGACCGCTTCTCTATCTTCGCCCAGGTGTCTTTCAGCGAAACGATCCTGTTAAATACTTTTTTACCGTCCCTGAAGGCAGCCGGATCAAGGTAAAAATAACCGAGCCGCTCAAACTGATATCTCTCTCCCGAGAGAGCCCGCCCGAGAGACGGCTCAAGCTTACACCCGAACAACACTTCGAGCGATCCGGGGTTAAGGTCGGCTTTAAAATCATCATCATCCGGATTTCGCTTTGTGAAGAGATGGCCATACAACCTCACTTCAGCTTCAACGGCTTCCGTAGCGCTAACCCAGTGCATGGTCGCCTTGACTTTACGCCCGTCTGGCGAATCTCCGCCCCGCGTGGCCGGATCATAAGTACAGTGAACCTCAGTGACTTCGCCGGTCTCAGGGTCTTTGATTACTTTCACGCACGTCACAAAATACGCGTACCTGAGCCGCACTTCTCTTCCGGGCGACAACCTGTAAAATTTCGGCGGCGGCGTTTCCCGGAAATCGTCTCTTTCGATATATAGCTCACGCCCAAAAGGCACCGGCCTTGAGCCGGCCGAAGGATCCTCCGGGTTATTGACCGCTTCGAGCTCTTCCGTCTTGCCTTCGGGGTAATTTGTGATAACAACTTTTAGCGGCTTCAGCACGGCCATCCTGCGGGGACAGGTACTGTTTAATTCTCCTCGTATCGAATTTTCCAGGACCGCTATATCCACTATAGAGTCCGTCTTTGCGACACCTATCGAATCACAGAAATTCCGTATCGACAGAGGCGTATATCCTCTGCGGCGTAAGCCTGATAGTGTCGGCATGCGCGGATCATCCCACCCCTCCACATACTTCTCCTTTACCAACTGCAGTAACTTTCTCTTGCTCAGCACGGTATTGCTTAAGTTTAGCCGCGCGAATTCTATCTGCTGGGGGTGATACGCGCCGAGTGAGCTCAGTATCCAATCATAGAGCGGCCTGTTATTTTCAAATTCAAGCGTGCATATCGAATGGGTTATCCCTTCGACGGAATCGCTGATGCAGTGCGCGAAATCATACATGGGATATATGCACCACTTGTCGAGCGTGCGATGATGACGTTCGCGTTTGATCCGGTACAGGACAGGATCCCGCATCACGATATGGGCGCTCGCCATATCGATCTTAGCTCTCAGCACGCGCGACCCGTCCGCAAATTCGCCGGCGCGCATGCGTGTAAAGATATCCAGATTTTCATCGGGCGTTCTCCCGCGGAATGGCGAGTCCTTGCCGGGGGCCGTCAGCGTCCCGCGATATTGACGGATCTCATCGGCCGTAAGATCATCGACATAAGCTTTGCCCGAACGTATGAGCGCAAGCGCATACTCATATATCCGATCGAAATAGTCCGACGCGTAGAATAACCGTTCCTGCCAATCGAAGCCGAGCCACTTTACATCCTCGACGATGGAATCGACATACTCCGACTCCTCTTTCTCCGGGTTCGTATCGTCCATACGAAGATTGCACAGGCCGTTATAGTCTCTCGCGATCCCGAAATTAAGGCAGATGGATTTGGCGTGGCCTATGTGGAGGTAACCATTGGGCTCCGGTGGGAAACGCGTGTGCACCTTCGCGCCAAATCGGCCGCCACCAAGATGAGCGTCTATTATCTCCCGGATAAAATTTTTCGGCGCAGTGGTTTCCATAAAAGATTCAGGCCCCTGCCCGGCGCATGCGCTCTATCACTTTGGACTTGCCCAGTATCTCCATCATCTCAAACAGGCCCGCGCCGGTGGTCTTGCCGCTTATCGCGACACGCGTAGGATGTATGATCCGGCCGGCCTTTATCTTTTTCGTCTCCGCCATCAAGCGGCATGCTTCCTCGAGCCTGGCATGGGAAAAATCATCTACCTTATCCAGCAAGTCCGCGAAATCAAGAAGGATCTTTTTACTCTCCGGCGGTTTCAGGTGTTTCTCGACTCCCGCCTCATCAACAGAATAACCGTCTCCAAAAAAATGGTCTGTCGCGGGGACAAATTCCCGCAGTGTCTTTATCCTTACTCTGTACAGGTCTATCAGCCTCAAGAGCGCGTCGTCCGGGCAGTTTGCGCTCTTAGCAGCGTCAGCCATTTGTCTCTTTATAAGCGGCAGGAGGTTCTCCGCCTTCTCCTTTGCCAGATACTCACCGTTCATCCATTTCAATTTCTGCAGGTCGAACTTTGCCTGGACTCCCGTCATGTTCTTTATATCAAAGATCTTTACCGCCTCGTCTAACCCCAGGATTTCCCGGTCGCCGCCCGGCGACCATCCGAGGAGCAGCAGATAATTCACGAGGGCCGCGGGCAGATAGCCCTCGGCCTTATACTCCTCTACCGACACGCCTCCATGCCTCTTTGAGAGCTTCGCACCGTCGGAGCCCATTATGAGCGGCATATGACCGAACTCAGGGGTTTTCAGCCCCAGAGCCTCATAAAATAGGACCTGTTTCGGGGTATTGGAGAGGTGGTCATCGCCTCTGATTATATGCGTTATTTTTAGATATGCGTCGTCGACGACACAGCAGAAGTTGTACGCGGGAGAACCGTCCGACTTTATCATCACCTGATCTTTGATATCATCGGTATTGAAGCTGACCTTGCCGTGTATCATGTCATCGATCTCGATCACGCGTCCTGCGGGCATCCTGAAGATATAAGCCTCGCCCTCGCGATACGCCTTACCGGATTTAACCAGATTCTCCGCCGCTGCGCGGTAGACGTCGAACCGCTTCGACTGGTTAATCGGCTCCTCGTCCCAATTAATGCCAAGCCACTTAAGGTCGGTCATTATCTCGTCGAGAAAACGACTTTCGGAGCGCGCTATATCCGTATCTTCAATGCGCAGCAAAAATTTTCCGCCATGACGGCGGGCGTAGACCCAGTTAAAGAGCGCTGTCCTGGCGCTTCCTATATGCAGATATCCGGTCGGGCTGGGGGCGAACCTGACTCTTACCATCTAAATCCTGTACCCTTTTTCCAGCGCTTTCTTATTGAGCAGGAAGAGGTCTTCCTTGCCGGCCAGAACCTCTTTGAGAGCCGACAGGACATTGCGCAGAGTTATCATCTTCGAATGCTTTACGAGCGCGCCTACCGCTATCATATTCGCGCATTTGGTATTGCCGAGCGCGTGCGCCAGGGCCGTCATAGGTATATTGACGACTTTTATATTCTTCCTGGCAGGGATCGTGTCTATCAAAGATCTGTTTGAAATGAGGATGCCGTGGTCTTTCAGCTTGTCTTCATATTTTAAGAGCGACGGCTTATTCATCACTATAAGCATGTTCGGGTTTGTAACGACGGGGCTGGCTATCTCTTTTTTGGATATCTTCACCATTGAATATGCCGTGCCGCCCCTCACCTCGGCCCCGTAAGACGGCATCCAGGTGACATGTTTCCCGGCCGCAAGCGCCGCCTCGGCGAATAACTTTCCCATGAACATTATTCCCTGCCCGCCGAATCCGGCGCAGAATATCTCTTCCGTGCTATTATCAAGTTTCTTCATAGGTTTAGATTAACAGCTTTTTATCACTCCGAGAGGATAGAACGTCGCCACCTCGTTCTTTATCCTGTCGGCGGCTTGTATGGGCGTCATTCCCCAATATGTCGGGCACATCGACAGCACCTCCACTATCGAGAAGCCCTTCCCGTCTATCTGCATCTTGAATGCCTTTGAAATAGCGCGTTTTGCCCGTAATACTTCATGGGCCGAATTCACCGCAACCCTCTCCGCGTATTTGACGCCCGGCAGGATGGCCAGCATCTCGAGGATCTTCAACGGATAGCCCTCCCGCCGTAAACTCCGCCCGAATATCGTCGTAGATGTCTTCTGTCCGGCGAGCGTTGTGGGCGCCATCTGCCCTCCGGTCATCCCATAGACTCCGTTATTTATGAATATCACCGTTATATTCTCTCCGCGGTTCGCGGCGTGTATTATCTCAGCTGTGCCTATCGCGGCTAAGTCTCCGTCGCCCTGATATGTGAAGACGATATTATTGGGCCGCACCCTCTTTATGCCGGTAGCGACCGCAGGCGTCCTGCCGTGCGGGGCCTCAGTCACATCGAAGTCCCAGTATTCGTAAGCGATGACCGCGCAACCTACCGGCGCTACAGCTATAACGCGCTCGCGTATACCGTATTCATCTATCGCCTCACAAACCAGGCGGTGAACTATTCCATGTCCGCAACCGGCGCAATAGTGATTATCTACGGTTCTGAGACTGGCCGGATTCGGCGTAACGTTCTTAAAAGCCACTTCCTTTTTTACCTTCTTTGTCTTCTTTACCTTCTTCGTTTTCTTTATCTTCTTCGTTTTCTTCATCTGGCGGCGCCTCCAGACTTTAATGACGCCTCTACGCATGCCAATATCTCTTCTTCGCAGGGGACACCGCCGCCCATCCTGCCGTAAAATTCAACCTTGGCCTTACCGTTAACGGCAAGCCTTACGTCTTCAACCATCTGCCCGGCGCTCATCTCTACCACAAGAAACTTCCCGGCATGGGCCGAGGCGTCTTCTATGGCCTTATCCGGAAACGGCCAAAGCGTTATCGGCCGTATAAAGCCGACTTTCAAGCCTTTCGCGCGGGCGCTCTCCATGGCAGCCTTAGCTATTCTGGCCACTGAACCGTAAGCGACCAGTATAATATCGGCATCTCTGGTATTAAAATGCTGGACTCGTGTCTCCGTTTTTTTGATGAGGCTGAACTTATCCTGCATATGCCTGTTATGCGCCTCGAGAACGCCGTCACCGAGCAGGAGCGATCTTATGATGCCGGGCTTCCTGCCTTTACATCCCGTGAGCGCCCACGGTTTGTCATAATGCGTGGGCCGCATATCCGACGATATCACGAGCGGCTCCATCATCTGCCCCAACAGGCCGTCACCAAGTATGAATACCGGATTCCTGTATTTGTCAGCGAGATCGAAAGCTAAAAAAGTAAGGTCGAAAAGCTCCTGGACGGACATCGGAGCGAGGACTATAAGTTTATAATCTCCGTGGCCGCCGCCCTTGACCGCCTGAAAATAATCCGACTGAGATGGGGCGATATTACCGAGGCCTGGGCCGCCTCTTTGCATATTTACGATAACACACGGAAGTTCGCACGCCGACAGATACGAAATACCTTCCTGTTTCAGGCTGATGCCCGGACTCGACGAGGAAGTCATCGCCCTCACCCCGGCGGCAGCAGCGCCCAATACCATACTGATGGCGGCCAACTCGCTCTCTGCCTGCACAAACGCGCCGTCCGTTTCGTTGATCCGCTTAGCCATATAGCTGATCAGCTCGTTTTGCGGAGTTATCGGATACCCCGCGTAAAACGTGCATCCGGCGGCCATCGCGCCTTCCCCGCAAGCTTCGTTCCCGCACATCAAAACTTTATTTTTACTCATATCTGCCTGTAAACCTCTATAGCTCCATCCGGGCAGATGACGGCGCACATACCGCACCCGGTACATTTACCCCCGGAGAAATAGACACCTTTCACGCCTTTGATATTGAGGTCCTTCTCTATCTTTATCAGGCTGTTTGGGCAGTTGACCACACACAGGTAACAGCCCTTGCACTTTGCCTTACTTATCTTTACCTTCGCCATAAAATCACTCTCATATATCAATGCTTAATACTTACAAGGCTTTACCGTACTTCATTGCTTCATTCGCTTACGATGAATTATTTTCGCTGTCCGACCTAAGTGCTAAGTATATTCGCACTGAAAATATTCCCCATCTGTTTAATCCATGGTCGGTCTTTTGTTCAGCAGAAAAAGGGGAACCTGCGGAACTCGGCCGCCGGAGGCGGCCTCAAACCCTACTTCGCATTCAAAGCTTAAAATACCGGGTGCTTCGTAGGATTCCGCTGAAGCATTCAGTTGTTTAATTATAGATTGCGAGGGCGGACATCCTCGGTTCTTTTATTATTAAAAACGTTATTAAATATAACCCTTTTTCTGCTTCTCAAAAGACCTAATATTTTCAACGTGCTCATATGCTTCGCGCTTAGGTCTTACGACCCGGCTAGCGAGAAAATTTAATCCTTAACCATGTATTGCTGAGGTGGCAATCCAGCCACGTGGGTTGAGCCGTAAATTTTGCTAAGATTTGCACTAATAAACGCATATGCGAATAGCTTGTCAGTTGCAATAAAATGTTGGTATTAAACATTAAATAATCATCCTTGATAGCAAAATTAGGCCCGCCTGACCGATGGTAACAATGTCATTCGGGCAGGCGAGGCCCACTGGCTGGGTTGCCACCATCACCAGTCACTGATGATTAAATTTTTGAGCGAAAATAATTCATCGCCGCGAATGAAGCTATTTGTGCGATAGCTTAGGCACCCTTTTCGCGAGGGACCGAATGCTGAAATATCACCTTTTTTGTTGCCTATAATTCCACAAGTTTGATATAATGAGCTGCAGTATACACCAATATATTAGTATATACGTTTTCGGGGGGTGGCTCAGCCCGGCTAGAGCACTTGCTTGGGGTGCAAGGGGTCGCCAGTTCAAATCTGGTCCCCCCGACCAATTTACGGAGAAATATTAATAGCGCAGTTGAAGTACACGGGGTCGCCAGTTCCCCCGCCAGGAGTTTCGCTGGGGGCGGGGTCCCGCCCCGCTGGAAAAAGCGAGCGGCGGGAAAATCTGGTCCCCCCGACCATTTAGTTATCAGTTGACAGTTGACAGTTCTTAGATTATGGGAAGGGAAGGCATGAAGAAGATAAATATCGGATTGATCGGGTTTGGTACCATCGGAGCCGGCGTGGTCAAGACGCTAAGATCGAAGAGAGCGTATTTGCGCGATAAGAGCGGTATCGATATTAATATCGTCCGGATATGCGACAAGGATCTGAAGTCGAAGCGGTCGGTCTCTGTAGACAAAAGATTGCTTACCGGGTCTATCGGTAAGGTCATTTACGATCCCGGTGTGGATATAGTGGTCGAACTTATCGGCGGGATAGAGCCCGCAAAGTATATCGTGATGGAGAGCCTGCGTCATGGCAAGAGCGTTGTCACCGCAAATAAGGCGCTCTTATCGGATTCCGGGCCCGAGATATTCACCCTGGCCGGTGAATTAGGCCTTTCAGTCGGCTTTGAAGCAAGCGTCGGCGGCGGCATTCCGATAATACGCGCGATGAAAGAGGGTTTCGTCGCGAACAGATTCGACCTTGTCTACGGTATCATCAATGGCACAAGTAATTTCATCCTCTCGAAGATGGCGGAGAAGAAGATCTCTTTCGATGAGGCCCTTGCGATCGCCAAAAGCAAGGGTTACGCCGAGCGCGACCCGTATCTCGATATAAGCGGCAGTGATTCGGCGCATAAGCTTTCTGTTCTGGCGAACCTGGGATTCGGCGTTGCCGCGAAAGGATCCGGTATTTTTACCGAAGGCATAGCAGATATTGACCGCGATGATATAGAGTACGCCTCTGAAATGGGTTATGCGATAAAACTGCTTGCCATAGCCAAGAGGTCCGGAGATGAAGTTGAGCTTCGTGTCCATCCAACGCTGATCGCGAAGACTCATCTGCTGGCAAACGTCAATGGCATATATAACGCTATCTTCGTTAAGGGCGACCTGGTGGGAGAGAATCTCTTCTACGGCCAGGGCGCGGGAGCCCTGCCGACCTCGAGCGCAATCATCAGCGATATCGTTACTATTGCTAAAAATACGAGCGTCTTTTGCTGCGGCTCTCAGAAGGCGCTTGATAAGTGTGTGCTTTCAGTGCAAGGTGCCTCGCGCATAAAAAAGATGGAGGATATTTGTACCAGGCACTATATCAAGTTTATCGCGCTGGATAAGCCTGGAGTTCTGGCGAAGATATCCGGAATACTCGCGAAATATCATATAAGCATTGCCAGCGTCACCCAGAAGGAAAGATGCGCCGGAGGCGATGTACCAATAGTCATGATGACTCACGATTCGTCCGAGAAAGATATGTCAATGGCCCTCAATGAAATAAGGGCCCTGAAAGTTATAGGCAAGAAGCTGGTCAGAATAAGGGTGGAGAATTGATGTCATATAAAGGGTTGATAGAGAAATACAGGAAGTTTCTTCCGGTTAACGAAAAAACTCCCGTGGTAAGCCTGTGCGAGGGCAATACGCCGCTCATCCATGCCCGCGGCATATCCGCACTTATGGGCGAAGGGATCGAGGTCTACCTCAAGTATGAAGGATTGAATCCCACGGGGTCTTTTAAGGACCGCGGCATGACTATGGCGATTTCGAAAGCTCTCGAAGAGGGCTCCAAGGTCGTGATCTGCGCGTCGACGGGCAATACCTCCGCATCGGCGGCGTGTTATTCCGCGCGAGCCGGGCTTAAAGCGGTCGTGCTCATCCCCGATGGTAATATTGCTCTCGGCAAGCTTTCGCAGGCACTCATCCACGGCGCGAAAGTGATAGCCATAAAAGGCAATTTTGACGAAGCTCTGGAGCTTGTGAAAGAGATATCCGGAAAATATCCGATGACTCTCGTGAACTCACTTAATCCTTACAGAATAGAAGGACAAAAGACCGGAGCTTTCGAGATATGCGATACTCTTGGCGAAGCGCCAGAATATCACGCTATCCCTGTAGGCAATGCCGGAAACATTACTGCTTATTGGAAAGGTTATAAAGAGTATAAGGGGGCCGGCCTCTCTTCAAAATTGCCGAAGATGCTCGGGTTTCAGGCCGAAGGCGCCGCGCCGATAGTCCTCGGACATCCCGTTAAGGACCCTCATACTATCGCGACCGCAATAAAGATCGGAAACCCTGCGAGCTGGAAACAGGCCCTCGCCGCGCGCGACGAATCCGGCGGGTTGATAGACCTCGTCTCTGACGACGAGATATTAGCTGCCTATAAGCTGCTCGCTTCGAAAGAGGGTGTCTTTGTCGAGCCGGCAAGCGCAGCGAGCGTAGCCGGGATATTAAAGATCGCTAAAAGAGGATATTTTAAAGGGCAGAGGGCCGGGATCGTATGTATCCTGACCGGACATGGCCTGAAAGATCCGGACAGAGCCATAGCGAGCGTCGCTAAACCCGTATTACTGGAGCCTAAGATTGATCTGATTTTGAAGGAGATCGGCTTATGAAATACGCAATACTTGTAGGTGACGGGATGAGCGATTATCCGATACCGGAGCTCGGAGACAAGACGCCTCTCGACGTTGCCAAAATACCCAATATCAACGATATCGTCAGAAGCGGCATGATAGGGTTAGTCAAGACCGTGCCGATGGGAATGAAGCCGGCCAGTGATATTGCGAACCTTTCGATAATGGGATACGATCCCAAGACCTACTACACCGGCAGAGGCCCTCTCGAGGCGGCAAACATTGGCGTGGAGCTGGCTGAAGACGAAGTTGCGTTCCGATGCAATCTTATCACGGCCAATAATGATATACTTGCCGACTATAGCGCCGGGCATATATCGGAGCGTGAATCGAAAACCCTGATGGAGTCCCTGAATAAGAAGCTCGGATCCGACAGAGTTAAATTTTACCACGGGAAGAGTTACCGCAACCTGGTGCTCTTTAAGGCGAGGTCTCCGGGTGAGGTCAAGGATTTGATGAAGACGGCTTGCGTTCCGCCTCACGACATCATTGGTAAGTCAATATCGAAGCATCTGCCAAGCGGCAGGGGCGCTGAAATATTGGTAAAATTGATGGAAGAGTCAAGAAGCTTTCTGGCCGGCCAGGAGATAAATAAGGTACGTGTAGATCTCAAGGAGAACCCCGCCAATATGATCTGGCTGTGGGGCCAGGGCACGAACCCGAATATGCCGAGTTTTAAGGGTCTATTCGGAATAGACGGATCTGTCATCTCAGCTGTCGACCTTGTTAATGGCATAGGCAGGCTGACCGGGCTCGATGTCGTAAGCGTGCCGGGCGCCACAGGTTATTATGATACGAACTACCAGGGTAAGGGCGAATACGCGGTCAATTGCCTGAAGGATAAGGATTTTGTCTTTGTTCACGTCGAAGCGCCCGACGAGGCCGGTCATAACGGCGAAGTGAGAGAGAAGATAAGGGCTATAGAGAATTTCGATAAATTTGTAGTCGGCGCCGTATGGAGGCACCTTCAGGGTGTAGGAGATTACAGGGTGATGGTTCTGGCGGATCACGCTACGCCGATCGCCCTCAGGACTCACGTTTCCGATCCTGCACCTTTTGCTATGGCGGGCTCCGGCGTGGAGCATAACGGGTTCGATGTTTATAACGAGGCTAACGCCAAGCTAAGTAAAGTGAGATTCAAATCAGGTGCGCGGCTCACAGAAACCCTGATGAAAAAATGACGGGAATAATCGTATGAAAAGAGGTTTGATAGTACAGAAGTACGGCGGTTCAAGCGTTGCCGATGTCGTGAAGATACAGAGTGTAGCGAAAAGGGTCATGAAGGCCAGGGCGGACGGCTACGATGTAGTGGTCGTGGTCTCGGCTCTCGGTGATACGACAGACGATCTCATATCTCTCGCCCTGCAGATCACTGATAGTCCGGCCGACCGCGAGCTGGATATGCTGATATCCACGGGCGAGCAGGTCTCTTGCGCGCTTCTTGCTATGGCGATACATGAGCTCGGAGGGGATGCCATATCCTTCACGGGCGCACAGGTCGGGATAATGACCGATAACTCTTTCACTAAAGCCCGCATAATCGATATCAACGCCAGGCGGATTGAAGAGGCTTTAAAAAAGAGGAAGATAGTCATTGTCGCCGGTTTTCAGGGAGTGGATCTTAATAACAATATAACTACGCTCGGCCGGGGAGGTTCGAACCTCACTGCTGTTGCGCTCGCAAAGGTGCTGAACGCGGAAATCTGCGAGATGAATACGGATGTAGAAGGCGTATTTACCGCGGATCCCAGGATAGTCAAGGACGCGAGAAAAATAAATCGCATAAGTTACGAGGAGATGTTTGAGCTGGCGTCGCTCGGCGCGCAGGTGCTGCAGCCGCGCTCCATAGAGTTTGCCATGAAATTCTCCATACCGATACACGTGAGGTCAAGTTATTCCAATAAGAAGGGTACGATAATCTCCAAGGAGGTAAGGGCGATGGAAGATATAGTGGTCTCGGGAGTCACGATAAACAAGAATGAAGCAAAGGTCACGATCTGTGACGTGCCGGATAAGCCCGGTATAGCGGCCAAGATATTCAGGGAGATCGCGAGACAGGATATAAATGTCGACATGATCGTGCAGAACGTCTCGAGAACCGGCGCCACCGACGTTTCGTTCACCGTGCCATCGGGGGATCTTATAAAGACGATAAAGACGGCCAAAGATATTTCGAAAATGATCGGCGCGGGCGAGATCACATTCGATAAAGATATCGCCAAGATCTCGGTCGTGGGTATCGGTATGAGGAGCCATTCCGGGATAGCCGCGAAGATGTTTGAGGCGCTCGCCGAGAACGGCATAAATATAGGGATGATATCGACGAGCGAGATAAAGATATCCTGTGTCGTGAATGCGAAGCATGGGCAGGAAGCGGTCAGAGCAATACACTCGAAGTTCAATCTCGCTAAGAAGGGGAAGAGATGGACAAAATAGAGCTTTATGACACGACGTTGAGGGACGGCGCGCAATCGGAAGGCATATCATTTTCCGTAGCCGACAAGATGAAAGTTTGTGAA
>JAHJHP010000047.1 GCA_018823705.1 Candidatus Omnitrophota bacterium
ATTCCTATAGACTACGGCAGAGAGATAGATGCCTACAGAAGAGCCGTAGAGTACGTGCGCACAGCCGCATAACATAAGGGGACGTGTCACTTTGGCCTGCCTGCCTGCGACCTGCTTACCATCAGGCAGGCAGGCCAAAGTGACACGTCCCCTAATGCATTAACGTTAAGTAATAAGACATGTAGTTTTATGACTTGACAGCTCCGTTACAAAGTTGTATTATTGGTCTGATAGTGAATTACAAAGTTAGCTATTAATATCAAGGAGTAATGATGTTATCGCAAAGAAAGATCATAGCAGTCTTATTGGCTTTTATATTGATATCCGGTCAGGTTTTTGCAGGGCCATTAAACGTCTCCGGCAATAAATTTGCACCCTCTTTAGTAACAGATCCCGATATAAATCCTGCCAGAAGCGCACCTATCCAAAATGCTATCGCAAGCAAGGCCGAACCCGGCGCTATCGGTAACGGCGCGCCGCTCATGGAATTGGCACAGGGTAAATTGCCACCCAGAATAACATTGCCCGATGATCAGGCGCAGGTATTGAATGAAGCTATAAGACTGGCTGCGAGGACAAGCTTCTTAAATCAGGAAAGCATTCCAATGGCGCAGCGGGAAAGAGTCAGGAAGGCTATGGGAAACCTGATTGATATACAGAACAACCTTACTGGGAGAGCCTATCTTTATAATGCCGACGTCAGAGGCCCGGAAGATTATCTTCTGGGCTTCAACGCCGGAGAAGAGATAGGCCTTTCGGTAGAGCTTATAGACAGGCTCAATGCCATATCGTCGCGACGGCTTGCCCAATATATATTCCGCATGGCCATTCCGGAAAAAGGGATAATTACCAAAAGGGACGATCACAGGGCCGTATATAATGAGATCCTGCGCGCGATATTCGGAGCGGATGAGGTAGCGGCGCTGGAAGCGGATTTGCTCAACTTAATTAACGAGAGGAATATAGTTCCGACATTGAAATTCCCGGGAACTCCGGCTCTGGTATCCGGTTCCGCCGAGCATAAAGCTCTCATCGATGGAATAAAGGCCAATGTCGACCGCCAGTTGTCGCACGATGAATTGATACGCATAAGGAATATCATACAGTCAAAAGCCCCGCCGACATTCTTGAGCGACAAGGAGAAGGCAAGCCTGGTAGATATAACCGGGGCCTTAACGGGACAGAGCCTCGATGTCAGGCTTAAAAATCTGATCTATAAGGATAAGCAGCTTCATCGTATAAAGGTGATGCTGGTAGACCTGCGGGGCGACAGATACTTCAGCACAAACGAAGATAATTTTTATCAGGCGGTGGAAGACTATGATGAGGCCGCCAAAGAACTTCACATATACATACCGAAAGCATTCTTCGAAGAATATTACCCAAAGAGCGACACGACAGCCGTTACGCAGACGGTACTGCACCCTCTATTGGAGACCATACTTGGGCTCTCTCACCAGGAGGCGGCTCTGGCGTTATCGTTCTATAATTCGGATGATACCGTAGCGAAGCCCGGGGCTATAGCTGTCAGTGACGCGCACCTTGCTATCATAAGGGAGATGAGGACCCGCGCTATAAACGGCAATAAAGCCGCGATAAGACAGTTAAACACACTTCTAAATCCTAATTTTAAATTCAGCCTGTCCGGAGCCGATAAGAAGACGCTGCAGTCGAGAGGCAGGAGCGTCGAAGCCATAGACGAGCTCAGGATCCACTCCGAAGAGCTGGCGCGCATGATAAACGGCCTTGCCAGGGGCCCGATTGGGAAGTTTGAAACTAAAGCGGATATCAAAGATGTAAAAGACCCCGGCTTTATAGCGGGAAAGATGCCGACGCAGGAGATATTGAATGAGTATAGCCTGGCTGCCAACGCGGCGATCGCGGCCGCGCTTGCGGTTCTGGCTGATGGCTATGTAGGAAAAGTAAGCGAACTGACCTCCAATGCGGAAATAAAGATCATAAAAGACGGCGCGGATGGACTTGCTAAGAAAGAGATGCAGGTAATATTTCAGCTCTCCGGTTACAGGATAATTATAACGGTTTCGGAAGGCGGGCTGAGAGATGAAGTCGAAGAGTCGTTCATGGGAGGAGAAACAATAGGCGCGGAAGGCCTGGAGGTAGTCAGTGTCGCGCTGGACGTGGTGGAAAATACCAATGCCGTTGCCCGGGGCAAGGATGGAGGCACCTCCCTTTTATTCAGCGCGAAAGGCAAAGATGCGACCCTTCTCGGGAACGTTCCTGACGTGTATGCGTTTCTGATCACGTATTTTGTTCCACCTGAAAAGATCAAGGAATTTGAAGAGAAGCCGCTGGATCCGGGCCCGTACACAGGGGAAGAGGACACAGAGACACTGATGCCCATTATCAAAGAACAATTATACAGGATAGCCGAGGCTAATGGCGTCAAGCTGGACCGGATGGAAGTGACACTTCTTGATAGAGACAGAGAGTCCGTGAGGCAAAAAGTATTTGAGCAGTTGGCGCAGGAAGAAGGTTTGAAAGTTACTATGATCGAGGATGGGACAGTAAATTCTGCCATCAGAGCGGCTTTAGGCGGCAACAAAGAAGAGAGGTTAAAGGTTTTCTTTGGTACCGGCGGCGCGCCTGAGCACTTTGCCACTGTGATAGCAGCCGCACCTTTTCATAAAGAGGGCGCATGCGCGTCTTTGAGGATAGCATCCAACGCAGGCCTTAAGAAAGCGAATGATCTGAGGCCTTTTGGAGCGTACAGTCTGGATAAAGTTAATCCGACTGACCCCGCGGAGATATTAATGAGTCATTCCGGAGCGTATGGCTTCGATAACAGCGAAAGAGATATGATACAAACATTGAGGCCTGATGATTATGCGGAGATATTGAAAGGTAAAAAGCTCTTCACCACAGCAGATGTTAAGGGAGAGATAGACGGCGCTATAACGTTCATAACGAAAAATGGAGTCTTTGCCCTTCCTGGCATAGTCCGGTCGGGCGATAATGAGTATATTGTAACTACCCTGAGATTCAGCGAAAAAGACGGAGAGGGTTACAGATGGATCCAGAGCAATAAAGTTTCGATCACTCCGCTTGGCACGAGCGTGAGCCCATCGAGGGTGCCTGAAACAATCAGTAACATTTCAAGGGCCGAAGAAGCCGATATGTATGGCGCGCCGCTCACGCCCGCGCAGAAGATAGAGGAAGGCGTTACCCGCGAGCAGTATATCCACGATACCTATGTCAAAGAAGACGCGGTCGCTCTCCGCCAGACTCTCGTGGGCCTGGGGATCGATACCGATAGGATGAAGAAGAAGGTGCTGATACTCTACGATACGGCGATAGACCCGAACCTGGATACCGTCCACATAGCCCGCGCAGGTGAAGTCGCCGTTAATAA
>JAHJHP010000048.1 GCA_018823705.1 Candidatus Omnitrophota bacterium
AGGCGATGCAGCCGTTCTTTACTATTAAAACACTTACAATTATTAAATAACGCTTTTAAAGACAAAAAAGCTTCAAGCCTTATTACTTTTATCTTTCTAAGGCCCTGGGGGGTGGGGGTACGATGTATCTTCCCATTCCCAGACGAGCGGGCATATTCGGTTGACATGCCATGGCCGGTTATATATAATAATTGGATTATATTAGGGGCATTGTGCTATGAAGGTATATTTGGACGGTAAGCTGGTTGAAAGAGAAAAGGCTGTTGTGTCGGTATTTGATCACGGCCTTTTGTACGGAGATGGTGTTTTTGAGGGGATACGCATATACAATAAACTCATATTCAGGCTGAAAGAGCACCTGGACAGGCTCTACCGCTCTGCTATAGCTATTGAGCTCAAGATCCCGATGACGAAGGCCGATATGGTGAAGGCTGTTGTCAGGACCGTCAAAGCAAATAACCTGCGTGATGGCTACGTCAGGCTCGTCATTACAAGGGGCCCGGGCGATCTTGGACTGGATCCAAGAAGATGCAAGAAGGCTACGATATTTATCATTGCCGACAAGATAGCGCTCTACCCCGATGAATTTTACCAAAAGGGCCTGGCTATAATTACGGCCAGGACGAGGCGCAATTATCCGCGCTCTCTCGATCCCAGGATAAAGAGCCTGAATTATCTGAACAACATACTTGCGAAGATAGAAGCGATCAAGTCCGGTACGGATGAAGCCATAATGCTTACATGCGACGATCATGTCGCAGAGTGTACCGGGGACAATATATTCGCCGTGCATGGTGGTGAGCTTTTGACGCCGCCGGTCAGCGTTGGCGCGCTTGAGGGAATAACGCGTGAAGCTGTAATGGCGCTCGCTGATAAGGTGGGTATGAAGGCCCGCGAAAAGATGCTGAAGATGGACGATATCTACGGCGCGGAGGAGGTTTTCCTGACGGGTACCGCCGCGGAGATAATCTCTGTTATCACTATAGATGGCCGTAAGATCGGGACCGGTAAGCCTGGCGTCAAGACTCTCAGTTTTATGAAGGAGTTTAAGAAGTTGACTAAATCGGATGGGCTTAGATATTAAGCGAAAGAGCATAAGATGATATGCGGCGTATGCGGTAAGAATGAGGCAATGGTGCATCTTACGGAGATAGTTAACGATAAGATGACGAAGCTCCATCTGTGTGAGGCTTGCGCGAAAGAGAAGGGCGCGGAGATGGAAGAGCACTTCGGGATGAACGATCTCCTGGCGGGGCTTGCGGACCTCGGGGCGAACCTGGAGCCCGGAGCTATGAGTGATATGAAGTGCTCCGCATGCGGGTTCACGTACCAGGATTTCAAGAAAGTGGGCAGGCTTGGCTGCGGAGATTGTTACGAAGCGTTTAAAAAACAACTCGATCCGCTCCTAAAAAGGATACATGGCGCAAACCGCCATATCGGAAAGGTTCCTCTCATGACAGGGAAAGATGTAAAAGAGAACAAAACGATCCAGGATATGAAAATTCAGCTTGAGAGGGCGATAGTTGCCGAGGAGTTTGAAGAGGCCGCCAGGCTCAGGGATATGATCAGGAATATAGATAATGTCAGGCCAGTTAAAAATAATGACGATAAATGACCTTTTAAGACAGGATAGTGAGTGGCTTAAAGGTACCGGGCCGAACGCGGATATAGTCATGTCGTCGCGCACCCGTCTGGCGCGTAATATCGAAAAGACGCCGTTCTCCAATCGGGCAGATCCGAAACAGCTTGAGCAAGTATTGACTCGTGTCAAAGAGGCGGCCCTCTCGATCGGTTTCCTGAAGAATTCGACATTCTTCCGGCTTAAAGACCTTAATGAAATAGACAGGCTTTTTCTGGTAGAACGGCACCTGATGAGC
Source organism: Candidatus Omnitrophota bacterium (assembly GCA_018823705.1). Classification (GTDB taxonomy): domain Bacteria; phylum Omnitrophota; class Gorgyraeia; order 2-01-FULL-45-10; family 2-01-FULL-45-10; genus CAIMPC01. The sequence continues at coordinate 1,878 of JAHJHP010000048.1, forward strand.
CCTGAACACGCCAGAGACGTAGAGTTTAAAGGCCTTATAGTCGACTCCAAAGAGGTCGTGAGTATAATGGTCAATGAAGAGGACCATTTAAGGATACAGGTTTTACAGTCAGGCTTAAACCTTAAGGAGTGCTGGAGGATAGAAAACGAGATAGATACGGAGTTTTCGAAGAGATTGCCTTACGCTTATTCGGCCAAGTGGGGTTATCTTACGGCATGTCCTACCAATTCCGGGACGGGCTTACGGGGTTCTGTGATGCTCCATCTTCCGGCCCTCGTATTTATCGGGCAGATAAATAAGGTGCTTCAAGCTATAGCAAAACTTGGCCTTAACGTAAGAGGGTTTTACGGGGAAGGTACCGAGGCGACTGGAAATATATTTCAGGTATCAAACCAGGCTTCTATGGGGATGACCGAGGAAGACCTGATAGACAGCATAAATAAGATCATCAACCAGTCGATCTATAGAGAAGAGACGACGAGGAAATCTCTGGCTCTGAAGAGCAGGGAAGCGCTTGCGGACCGCGTGTCGAGAGCTTATGGCACGTTAAAGAGCGCGCACATAATATCCAGCAACGAGACGATAACGCTCCTTTCTGCAATACGACTGGGCGTAGATCTTGGCGTCGTAAAGAACCTGGACAGAAGAATGGTCAATGAGCTTTTTATCCTTACCCAGCCGGCGCACCTGCAGAAGTTGGAAGGCAAGGTTCTGAACGCAAACGAGCGTGACATAAAACGCGCAGACCTGATCCGCGAAAAGATTAAATAGTTGTCAACTGACAACTAAATTATTACGGAGGATAGTAAAAGATGCCGATGTTTAACCGTTTTACCGAAAGAGCGAGAAAGGTTATACTTCTTGCCAAAGAGGAAGCTAAGAGATTCAACCACGACTATATAGGGACAGAACACATATTGCTCGGATTGGTAAGAGAGGGCGAGGGAGTTGCGGCGGCGGTGCTGGCGAGTTTCGGTTTAAGCCCCGATAAGATACGACTGGAAGTTGAAAAGCTGGTACAGCCGGGTCCGGCGACCGTCGTTTCAGGAGACCTACCCTTTACTCCCAAGGCTAAAAAAGTAATAGAACTTGCTATCGATGAAGCCAGGTCTCTGGGGCATAATTACATAGGGACAGAACATCTTCTCCTTGGGTTGATCAGGGAGGGAGAGGGCGTTGCCTCTCAAGTGCTGATGAATTCGGGGCTTGAGCTCGATAAGGTCAGGGAAGAAGTGATGAACCTGCTCGGTTCCGAGGTTCCCGGATATGAGGCGGGACAGAAGGTTTCGCAGGCTAAGACCCCTGCCCTGGACGCTTTTGGCCGTGACCTGACGAAACTTGCCAAGGAGGATAAGCTGGATCCGGTCATCGGAAGAAAAAATGAGATAGAGCGCGTAATACAGATATTATCGAGGCGCACCAAGAACAATCCGGTACTGCTTGGCGAAGCGGGCGTAGGAAAGACCGCGATAGTCGAAGGGCTCGCGACTATGATAATATCAGGGGAGGTGCCGGAGACTCTTAAAGACAGGAGAATAATCATACTTGATCTGGCTCTTATGGTCGCCGGTACAAAATACAGAGGCCAATTCGAGGAGAGGATCAAGGCTGTGATGGATGAGATAAAACGCTCTAAGGACATCATCATATTCATAGACGAGCTTCACACCCTTGTTGGCGCGGGAGGCGCGGAAGGCGCGATCGATGCGTCGAATATAATGAAGCCCGCGTTATCGCGCGGAGAGATACAATGTATCGGCGCCACCACTCTCGATGAATACAGGAAGCATATAGAAAAAGACGCGGCACTTGAAAGGCGATTTCAGACCATCATGGTCGAACCCCCGAGTGTCGATGAGACGATTGAGATATTGAAAGGCCTGCGCGACAGGTACGAAGCTCATCATCGCGTAAAATTTACAGACGAAGCCGTAGATGCCGCGGCGAAGCTGTCAGACAGGTATATAAGCGGCCGATATTTGCCGGACAAGGCGATCGATCTGATAGACGAGGCCGGCGCCAGGGCGCGTTTATCGGTGATGACAGCTCCTCCCGATGTGAAACATATCGAGAACAAGGCGGAGAACGTGCGTCAGGAGAAAGAGGCCGCGGTAAAGAATCAGGATTTTGAAAAAGCAGCCAAATTCAGGGATGAGGAGAGGAAGCTCAAGGATGAGCTGAATAAGACGAAGAGAGAGTGGAAAGAGTCCAAGGGAAAATTTGAACCGAAAGTAGTAGGCGATGATATAGCGGTGATAGTCTCCAAGATAACCGGCATACCGATAGTCAGGATGGAGGAGAAAGAGCAGGATAAATTTCTCAAGATGGAGGAGACGCTCCATAAGCGCGTCGTAGGCCAGGAAGAAGCTATCTCGGCGATAGCTCATGCCGTAAGGCGTTCACGCGCCGGTATAAAAGATCCGAGAAGGCCGATAGGCTCTTTTGTATTTCTCGGCCCCACCGGTGTCGGCAAGAGTTTGATCGGCCGTGCTCTGGCGGATTTTATGTTCGGAGACGAAGACGCTATCGTGCAGATAGATATGTCCGAATATATGGAGAAGTTCAATATCTCCAGGCTCGTAGGGGCGCCTCCGGGATATGTAGGTTACGAAGAAGGCGGACAGCTTACCGAAAAGATCAGGCGCAGGCCATATTCCGTAGTGCTGTTGGATGAGATTGAGAAGGCGCATTCTGACGTATTTAATTTATTGCTGCAAATGCTGGAGGAGGGCCGTCTTACCGATTCATTCGGCAGGAAGGTCGACTTCAAGAATACCATTATAATCATGACTTCAAATATAGGCGCTGAAATGCTTAAACGCCAGGGCTCCATAGGGTTCAAATCTCAGACTGAAGACGTGACATATCAGACGATGAAGGAGAGGCTTCTGGATGAAGTCAAGAAGGCGTTTAAGCCCGAATTCCTGAACAGGGTGGACGACATAATCGTCTTCAGGTCGCTTACAAAGGAGGACCTGTTACGGATCGTAGAGCTTGAAATAAAGGATGTCGAGAGCCGTCTGAAAGATCAAAACATAGAGATAGAGCTGACCCAGGAGGCGAAGGATTTTCTTATTGAAAAAGGGTTCGATAGAAATTTCGGGGCCCGTCCGCTGAAGAGAACGATTCAGCGTTTCCTGGAAGACCCGATGGCGGAGGAGATAATAAGAGGCACTTTCAAGAAGGGCGGTAAAGTTAAAATATCCGCCAAAGTCGACCATCTCGTATTCGATCGATGCGTCACGTAAGAACCAGACGACGGTTCAAAGTAATATTGATACTGCTCTTTATCATATGTTTCACCGTATTTGTCGAGAACAGGGTACAGGATCTCATACCTCAGCTGAAGAGCCTGGCGGAGGCCAAAGTCGAAGATGCTCTCGGAGGCAAGGTCGATTTTTCAATTGGCTCGATAGATGGAGGTATAATCCATCCCATAGTATTGAGCGATATACGTATACGGCAGGCGGACGCTTCAAGACTATTCCAGAGCCTGGTGATCGACAGTATACGCACGAACTACTATATCAAAGATATCGTAAGTGCGCTCACCGGGAGAGAGCTGAAGCCGCTTCTCGATAAGGATTCCAGCACCTATGTGAACTTCTCGGTCAAGGGCGGCGACATAAAGGGTTTCGTCGGCCTATACGGAGATCTTAGCGACTCGAAGATCGATGGTTACCTGATCTTTTATGCTGACAGCAGGATCGATTTCAGCGGCCGCATAAAGGATGGTAAATTCGAAATTATGATCAAGCCGGACGGGCTCGGCAAGGGATCGGTCAGGGCGTCCGGAGATATAGCTACAGGCAGCATACATACAGTGAACCTGAAGTTTGATCACTTGAAAGCTTTCGGGTTTGATATATCTTGCGATGCTGTCCTAAAGAATGAATTCATAGATAATAAAGATCGGCCTTCTCTGAATCGCGTAGAAGGCGGGCTTGAGACAAAGAATCTTATATTGAATTTCAAACCCTTTGTGGATCTGAAGACAAGTTATGTTGTGACGCGCGATTCCATTGAGTTGACCGATTTCAGTCTGGGAGAATTATTCAGGGCTTACGGAAAGATTGTTATGAAGGATCCGCAAGAGGTGGATCTGACATTGTTGGCCAATAATGTCAGCTTGAGCTGGCTCATGCTGGCGCTTGGGAAGAAAGAAGCGACGTCGATGCTCGCCGGCACGATAAACGGAAAGTTCGTGATCAAAGGGCCGGTGGGAAAAGTGAATGTGAGTTCCAGTTTAAATGTAAAGGGCGGAAGCATAGGGGGATTGAATTTTGATTACATGACGGCGACCCTGAAAGGCGATCTGCCGTTCCTGAAGATAGAGGATTCCAGAATAACCAGAAACAGCGGATATTTCGCCATTGCCGGCGAATTTGATCTGACCCGCGCGGGCAAGGATAATTTGTTCGACGATATAAAGCTTGTTACCGATGATACGGCGATAACGTGGGATGAATGGAAATCTTCGCAGGGTAAAGATGTCCGGGAACTCACTATGAAGAAGAATATAGTCGGGAAGTTCGGTTTCGGGTATAAAAAGTTTGTAAAAGAAGACAATATAGACGAGAGTTCCAGGGATTCGGACGAGATGCATCTTGACTACAATCTGCAAGCCAATGACAGCCTCAAGGTGATGGTAGCGCAGGATAACGATTTCTTCGGTTTCGAACATAAGGACAAATTTTAAAGATGAAAAAGATCGTATCGAAATTATCAGGATTAGCGGGGATGCTTGGCCACAGATTCCTGAATATGATAAAGTACGCCGGCGGCGTATCGATACTTATGGGACAGACTTTATTCTGGCTTCCGATACCCCCGTTAAGGCTCCGCCAGATAGTGGAGCAGATGTCGAAGATCGGCGTTGATTCTCTCCCGATAGTCTCGATGATAAGCCTCTTTACAGGTATGGTCCTGGCCCTTCAGAGCGCGTACCAGTTACAGCGTTTTGCGGCCGAGATGTATGTGGCCGCGCTCGTAGCTTTTTCAATGACCAGGGAGCTGGCGCCCGTCCTGACCGCGCTCATTGTGGCGGGTCGAGTCGGAGCGTCCATCACAGCCGAACTCGGGACGATGAAAGTGACCGAGCAGATCGACGCGCTGGAGACCCTTGCGACAAATCCCGTAAAGTATCTTGTTGTGCCGCGTTTTATGGCCCTGGTGATAACGGTGCCGATACTTACTCTGTATGCGGACTTTATAGGTATAATCGGAGGATATTTAGTAGGCGTATACAAACTCGGTGTATCTCATGCCATGTATATGAAGAATACATGGGATCCGCTGAAATATAAGGATATATGGACGGGGCTTGTGAAGAGCCTTGTCTTCGCCATAATAATCTGTGTGGTTGCCTGTTATGAGGGCATGAAGACCGAAGGAGGGGCCGAGGGCGTGGGCCGGGCCACTACCGCGAGTGTAGTTGTAAGTTTCATACTTATAATAGCGTCCGATTGTTTCCTGACCGCGCTATTCTATTTTATCGGAAGGTGATGCAGCCAATATGATAGAAATACAGGATGTTCACAGGTCCTTTGACGGCCATCAGGTATTGAACGGCATAAATCTTACTATAAATACGGGCGAGACGACCGTAATCATAGGGCGTTCGGGCTGCGGTAAGAGCGTGCTCTTAAAACATATCATAGGCCTGCTCAAGCCCGACTCGGGCCGGATATTGATAAACGGTAAGGACGAGACAAAGATGGACGAGAAGGAGCTGAGCGCTTTGCGGATGAAGTTTGGGATGTTATTTCAGGGTGCCGCGCTCTTCGATTCACTGACCGTATTTGAAAATGTGGCCTTTTCGATGATAGAGCATACGACGATGGATCGCACGACGATGAAGAAGAGGGTAAAGGAGTGCCTTTCGCTCGTCGGCCTTAAGGATATAGAAGACAAAAAGCCCGCCGAGCTTTCCGGGGGCATGCGAAAACGGGTAGGCCTGGCGCGCGCTATAGCCAGGTGGCCCCAGATAATGCTGTACGATGAGCCGACCACCGGCGTGGACCCGATAATGGGGGACGCGATAAACGATCTGATAATAGACCTGCACAATAAGCTGAAGGTCACGTCGATTGCCGTAACTCATGATATGACGAGCGCATACAAGATAGCGGACAGGATAGCGATGCTGTACAACGGCAAGATAATAGCGGTCGGCACTCCTGACGAGATCAAAGCAACGAAGGACCCGGTAGTGAAACAATTTATTACGGGCGCCGGTAAGGGGCCGATAACGGACGGCGCGGATTTTAATTAACTGATATAAATAAAGTGAAACCCTGCACCGTCCTGCCGACAGACAGGACGGTGCGGAGTAAAATTCGGAGGTACTAATGGAAGCGGCCAGGTCTTTTGAAATTAAAGTGGGGTCATTCATATTGGCGGGTGTCGTGATAGGATTTCTGATCATCTTTTCGATAGGTGATATAAACCTGGCGAAAACCGGTTATAACATAACGGTCAAATTTGATTTCGCGAGCGGCATAGGATCCGCAGCTCCGGTCAGGTTGTCCGGGGTCGGCGTGGGCAGGGTGGACGATGTCAGCGTAGTCTATAGCGACCAGGATAAAAAATCACATGCTGAAATACGCGCCTGGATACAAGACGACGCGAGGATCGAAGAAGATGCCAGGATCACCATAAACACACTTGGCCTCCTGGGTGAAAAATATCTCGAGATATATCCTGGCACGCCAGGCACCCGCCTTATAACCAACGGAGCCGTTCTGGTCGGGCAGAATCCCGTAGTAATGGAAAAGCTGACGGAAAACCTGGTGGACCTTTCGAATTCAGTCTCTATCATCGTGAAGCGCCTGGAGAAGGGCGAGGGCACGATCGGTAAGCTTCTTGTCGAGGATGCGGTTTATACTGATCTGCGTTCGATCATGAGTAATGTTAAAGACTTCAGCGTCGAACTGAAATCTACCGGAACAAATTTTAAAGATTTTAGCGACGATCTTAAAAAACATCCGTGGAAGCTTTTAGCCAGGCCGCGGGAATAGGAGAAGCTATATGACAATAACATTCTTAAGGCTCTTTTTCATATTCTTAAGCTGCATTGTAGGCTATTATATCGGGTCTCTTTTGTCCGGCTTCAGCGTCAAAGGCTCTTACATGGGCGCGAGCCTGGGCGGGTTCATCTCTCTTATGATAATCCTGCTGGAGCTCGGCATGAAGAGGCTTTCGATAAGGAATCTCTCGGCGGCGGTCTTTGGGCTTATATTCGGGTTCTTCATGGCATGGATAGTGACGAGTGTACTCCGTCTGATACCGATGTCATTGGAGCTATTCTCTTCGCTGCAGATAATACTGATACTCATATTCTGTTACCTTGGCATGGTCATCGCGATAAGGGGCAAGGATGAGTTCAACCTGATAATACCCTATATTAAATTTGTAAGGCAGGATAAAAAGGACGATGTGATTCTTCTCGATACCAGCGTTATAATAGACGGCAGGGTAGCCGATATGCTTCACACCAAATTCATCGAGGGCAGGCTGGTGATACCGAGATTTATCCTCAGGGAGCTTCAGCAGATAGCCGATTCGCAGGACGCTCTGAAGCGTAACCGGGGCCGGCGGGGCCTCGACATATTGAATAAGTTGCAGAAATCTCCCGAGTTCGATGTGCACATACAGGAAGATGATTTTCCGGACGTGAGAGAGGTGGACGCCAAGCTCGTTAAGATCGCGAAGCTTCTTGGCGGCAAAGTGCTGACCAACGATTTTAATCTGAATAAGGTCGCGGAGCTGCAAGGGGTAACGGTGCTCAACATAAACGAGCTCGCGAACGCACTCAGGCCTGTGGTGCTGCCGGGCGAAGTGATGGATGTGAGGATCAGTAAAGAAGGCAAGGAGCATAATCAGGGCATCGCTTACCTTGATGACGGGACGATGATAGTGATCGATAATTCCAGGCATCTGATATCCCAGTCTGTCAACGTAGTGGTGACGAGTGTGCTTCAGACCTCCGCGGGCAGGATGATATTCGCGAAACTCGAAGATCCCGGAGGGCATGGCGGCGGAAAGCAGAGATGATCTTCGCCAAAAAAAATAGGATCTCACGAGGCTCTCCGGGCCAACGGCACACTGCATCCCGTAGGGCCGGAGGCCCCCCGGGCCAACGGCATACTGCATCCCGTAGGGCCGGAGGCCGAACGGTAGCGGTGGTTCCGGCTGCCGGTTACGGCAGGAGGCTTGGGCTTAGAGTTAAGAAGCCTTTTGTCCTTTTGAAAGGGAAGCCCATTATCGCCCATACGCTCGGCGCGCTGGAAAAGTGTCCCGCGGTAGATGAGATCATGATAGCCTCCGAAAGATCCTGCGTAGGAAAATTCAGGAACCTGGTCAAGCGATACCGCTTCAGAAAAGTAAGCGGTATTATTATTGGCGGCAAGACACGTTTCGAATCCGTAAAGAATTGCCTGACCAAAATAGGGACTTCATGCGATATAGTGGTGGTCCATGACGGCGCGAGGCCATTTATTAACGGCGCGGCCCTTTCCGAATCGATAAAACTGGCTCGTAAATATGGCGCTTGTGTCGTGGGTGTGTGGGAGACAGATACGGTCAAACTTGTTGACAATGGGCTTGTCGTAAAGAGGACGCTCGACAGGACCAGGATATTTCGCGCGGAGACTCCGCAGGTTTTCAGGCGGGATATAATAAAGAGAGCTTATGATTTGAGGGGTAATAGCAAAATAACGGACGATGCCGGCCTCGTGGAGCGTATGGGAAAGCCGGTGAAGGTCCTGGTCGGAAACTATCGTAATATAAAGATCACGACGAAAGAGGATATTGTTTTAGCGGAGGCGTTATTATGAGTCCCGTTACATCTTAGTTAGGTGCGACAATAAAGAGATGCAGCGGGGTTCTTGAAACGGAGATGTAACGGGATGAGAGTCGGCATAGGTTACGATATACATAGGCTGGTTGATGGGAGAAAGCTCTTTCTGGGCGGTGTGGAGATACCATATGTTAAGGGGCTTTTAGGGCATTCGGATGGCGACGTGGTGATGCACGCCTTAGCGGATGCGATGCTGGGCGCTTTGGCTCTCGGCGATATAGGCCTTCATTTCCCCGATACAGATCCTCAGTACAAGGACATATCGAGCGGAGAGCTTGTTAAAAAGGTGCTGACGCTGGTAAAGAAGAGGAATTTAGTTGTAAATAACGCCGACACCATGATACTTGCGGAAGAGCCGAAGATCCATCCGTTCAGGGATAAGATGGTGGAAACATTATCGAAAGTTCTGAATGTTGCGAAGGATAGGGTGAATATCAAAGCGACTACCGTCGAAGGCGTTGGCTCGATAGGTAAGGGCGAAGCGATAGCCGCGTATGCTGTGGTGACGCTGGGAAGAGAAGAGGTAGATATATGACGGTATGCATTCGTGTGGCGCTAAATATTTTAATAGCCTTTATCTTATTCTGGACTCTAATCGCGATCTTCTTTCGCAGGGAGATAAAGGCGGTCTTTGATCGTGATCCGGCCGCAGTCAGCTACTTTGAAGTGCTGCTCACATATTCGGGGCTTCACGCCATAATCTTCTACAGGATAACTCACTGGCTCCGGCGTTTCGCTATCCCGTTCTTCCCCAGATGGTTGTCGCAGATCGCAAAGTTCTTCACCGGCATAGAAATACATCCCGCCGCCGAGATAGGCGACAGACTCTTCATTGATCACGGTATGGGTGTGGTTATAGGCGAGACAACGATAATAGGAAATGACGTGCTCCTCTATCAGGGCGTCACGCTCGGGGGGACTGGCCTGCAAAAAGGGAAGAGGCACCCCACAGTGGGAAACAATGTCGTCATAGGCGCGGGTGCCAAGGTCCTGGGCAATATCACCATAGGCGATAACTCGTATATAGGCGCTAACGCCGTGGTCATCAAGGATGTGCCACCTAATTCTACGGTAGTGGGTGTGCCTGGACGCGTTACGAAGCAGGATGGGAAGAAGCTCGATATAAGCCTCGACCACATACACGTCCTCGACCCCATACTGCAGGAGTTGGATGAGATAAGGAAGAAGATAGAGGATTCGAAGAAGTAGAAAGAAAATCTGTGTGAAGATATATAATTCGCTGACAAGAAAGAAAGAGGAGTTCGTGCCGATCAAAGAGAAGAAGATCGGCATGTACGTCTGCGGGCCCACAGTATATGACGAGCCTCATATAGGCCATGCCAGGAGCGCTTACATATTCGATATGATAAGGCGGTACCTGAAGCACAGCAATTATGAAGTGCAATTTGTGCGCAACGTTACGGATGTTGACGATAAGATCATTAGTAAAGCAAGGGAAATGGTTAGTGGTCAGTTGACAGTTGTCAGTTTGGCGGAGGCATCAAAAGAGATCGCGAAGAAGTACCTTGAGTCATACCACCGCGACATGAAGCTTCTCGGCATCGGCCATCCCGATAGTGAGCCCAGGGCGACGGAATATATCCCGAAGATGATAGGCTACATTGGGGATCTTATAACCAGAGGCGCCGCTTATATCGCCGGCGGAGATGTTTATTTCGATATAAAAAAAGCGAAAGATTACGGTAAGCTCTCCAATCAGAATATAGAAAATATGGAGATGGGCGCGCGGGTTTCACCCGGTGAGAAGAAGAGGGACGGCCTTGACTTTGCGTTATGGAAATCCGCGAAGGAAGGGGAACCCAGCTGGGACAGTCCGTGGGGAAAAGGCCGGCCAGGATGGCACATAGAGTGCTCTGTGATGAGTTCCGATATACTCGGAGATGAATTTGATATACATGGCGGCGGCATAGACCTGATATTCCCGCATCACGAGAACGAAATAGCGCAGTCCGAAGGAGCAGGTAAGGGCTTCGCGCGCTTGTGGATCCATAACGGCCTATTGACGATCAACCAGGAGAAGATGGCCAAATCCCTGGGTAATTTCATATCCATCCAGGATTTCATAAAGGAGTATAAAGACGCTGATTATCTGAAGCTTCTCTTTTTGAATACTCACTACCGCCATCCCGTCGACTATACCAGGGAGAAGATCGGGGAAGCCAAGAAAGAAAAGGAGCGGATTAAAATATTTTTAAAGACGGCTAAATCAAATATTGAAAAATATGAGAGTGCGTATAACGAAAGGCCTATTTTTGACTCAAAATTACATTTTAATAATTTTCTCAAAGATGCGGTTACATGCAAGGATAGTCTCGAAAAAGCAATGGACGATGATTTTAATACGTCGCAAGCTATCGGAGAAATCTTTAATATGATACATATCGGAAACTCAATCACAATGACTCTCGATGACAATAACAACGACATGATACGGTATACGAAACTTAAATACATAAGAGATACAGTATACGATTTTTGTACGAGGATATTCGGATTATCTCTGGGCGATGAGGAAGCCTTGTGTTTCGTTGAGAAAAAATTGATTGAAGAAAGAAAACGTTTTAGAGAATTAAAAGATTTCAAAAAAGCAGATGAATTCAGGCAGATCCTGTTAAAAGATTACAATATTATCCTCGAAGATGAAAAAGACGGCACTGTATGGCGAAGAAAAACCTGATTCGAAGCCGAAGGATGAAGAGAGGCGTCTTCATAACGTTCGAAGGTATCGAAGGGTGCGGCAAGAGCACCCAGTCTAAATTGCTTTACGATAGCTTAAAAGCTCTTAAGAGCCGTCTGGTATATACACGGGAACCGGGTGGGACAGCGCTTGGCGAAAGGATAAGGGAAATCATTTTACACTCGGACGGAATAAAAATATCGGACTTATCCGAGCTCTTTCTTTTTGAAGCGGCCCGAAGCCAGCTTGTAAAAGAAGTGATATCGCCGGCCCTTAAAGCAAACAAGATAGTCATCTGCGATAGGTTCAGCGATGCCACATTCAGCTATCAGGGTTACGGCGGAAAGATACCGCTTGAGATAATAAAAGCGCTGGACCGCGTGGCGACCGACGGATTAAAACCGGACCTTACGATACTGCTGGACCTGGATACGCTGACCGGCCTCGAGCGCGCCAGAAGGAAGGGCACCGACAGAATGGAAAAAAAGTATATAGCCTATCACAATAGAGTGCGCCTGGGGTATCTGGCTCTCGCCAGACGCAATCGCGGGAGGATAAAAGTCATAAAAGTGGCCGATACGATAGAGATGACCCATCGCGCAGTAGCGCGTGAGGTGGAACGTGTCATTTAAGGATATTAAAGGCAACGACGCGGTGATATCTTTTTTAATAGAATCATCCGCCACCGGAAGGGTGGCAAACGCCTATATATTCTCCGGCCCGGACGGCATAGGAAAGAAGCTCTCGGCGCTGGCTTTTGCGAAGGCGATAAATTGCCTGTCGCCGAATGAAGGCGTTAGCTGTGACAAATGTCCTTCCTGTAAAAAGATAGATTCGTCCAATCATCCGGATGTCTTTATCGTAGCCCCCGAAAAGAAGGGAACTACGATAAAGATTGATGATATCAGGGTGGTCATAAAGGATAACGGTTTAAAGCCTTATGAAGCGAAGGTAAAGGTTTATATCATCGATGAGGCCGATGGCCTTACCGATGAAGCGGCTAACGCGCTTTTAAAGACGCTCGAGGAGCCTTCCATGGCATCGATGCTTATCCTGATAACAGAGAGGCCTTCTCGGCTCCTTCCGACCATAAGATCGCGCTGTCAGATCGTGAACTTCTTCCCGCTCGACGCGGCGATGGTGGAAGAGATATTGACTGCTTCGCATAATATTGACGGCGTGAAGGCGCGTTTGCTGGGGCGGATCTCCTGCGGCTCGCCTGGCAGGGCGCTCGAGCTCGAAGATAACGATTTCTTTGATAAGAGAGAGAGGATAATAAAAGCTCTTTCATCCGATACGTTCTCCTACCTGGACTTTGATAAGACGCCGAGATCTGACTTGAGGGCCATACTTAATATAATGCTGACATGGTATCGTGACATAATGGTAATGAAAGCCGGCGACGGAAAGCTGATGAATGTCGATAAGAAGGAACTCATATCCACTGAAGCAGACAGGATAGGTTTCGAGAAGTTAGATAATGTATTGAAGCGGATTATGCTGACACAGACTTACCTGGACCAGAGCGCGAATCCCAAACTTGCGATCACGGCGCTGGGACTGGCATTGTAGGAGCTATATATGTATGAAGTTATACAAGTAAAGATGAGGGAATCCGGCAAGATCACATACTTCTCAGTCGGCGGTATGGTCTTTAAAGCCGGCGACTATGTCATAGTCGAAGCCGATAGAGGGCTCGATTACGGGCAGGTGCTCTCCGAGAATGAGGCGATCCTCGACTCTGACCTTGGAGAACCGCTGCGGAAGATCATACGTAAGGCAAATCCCTGGGATATGAACCAGGTCGACAAGAATAAGAAGAAGATAAGAGATGTGATGGACTCCTGCTCCAAAAAGATAAAGGAGCGGAAGCTCGCGATGAAGTTGATCTACGCCGAATATTCATTCGACCGCTCAAAAATAGTTTTTTATTTTACGTCGGAAGGCAGGGTCGATTTCAGGGACCTGGTGAAGGATCTCGCGAGCGCTTTTAAAACGAGGATAGAACTTAAACAGATAGGCGTAAGGGACGAAGCGAAGATGCTGGGAGGCCTCGGCCCTTGCGGAAGAGCCCTTTGCTGCGCGACTCACCTTAAAGATTTTGAGCCCGTTACGATAAAGATGGCGAAGGAGCAGAACTTGCCGCTTAACCCGACCAAGATATCGGGACTCTGCGGGCGCTTGATGTGCTGCCTCGGATACGAATACAGCACGTATAAAGACCTGATGAAAGGTATGCCGCGCGAAGGGGAGATCATAAAGACTCCGAAGGGCAATGCCAAGGTCATAAGCATAAACGCGCTTAAGCGCGCGGCCACCGTGGAACTTGAGGATGGAAGCCAGATAGAAGTGCCATACAATAAATAAGATGCCGAAAAAATATTACATAACATCTCCGCTTTATTACGTAAATTCCAAGCCGCATATCGGGCACTCCTACACTCAAGTTGCCTGCGATACGGTCGCGAGATTTCTGCGCCAGAATGAACGCGACGTATTCTTCATGACCGGCACCGATGAACACGGCGAGAAGATCGAGAAGGCCGCGCTCGGCTCAGGCCTCAAAGAAGGCGAAGAACAGAAATTTGTTGATGGCATCGTCCCGGTCTTCAAGGATCTATGGGCCAGGCTAAATATAAAATATGACTATTTTATCCGTACTACGGACGATTATCACATCCAGACGGTCCGCGCCGTGCTCGATAATCTATACAAGCTGGGTAAGATATATAAGAAGGATTATAAGGGATGGTTCTGTACCCCCTGTGAGACCTTCTGGACCCAGACCCAAAGTCCTGACGGTATCTGTCCCGATTGTAAACGCCCGCTCGAAAAACTCGACGAGTCAAATTATTTTCTTAAGACATCGGAACATCAAAAATGGCTTATCGACTATATAAATAATAATCCGGATTTCATAAAGCCCAATTTCAGGAAAAATGAGATACTGGGTTTTCTTAACAACGAAGAACTTATGGATTTGTGCATCACTCGTCCTAAGAGCAGGATGAGCTGGGGAATAGAAGTGCCTTTCGATAAAGATTACGTTACATATGTATGGTTTGACGCTCTTATCAATTACATATCCGGGGCCGGGTATCCGCATGATATGAAAAGGTTTTCACGATTATGGCCGGCCGATACCCATGTGATAGGCAAGGATATTTTGAGGCATCATGCCGTATATTGGATAATAATGCTGCGCTCTCTGGGGCTAGAGCTGCCGAAAACGATATTTGCGCACGGATGGTGGGTGATCAAAGGCGAAAAGATGTCGAAGTCGAAGGGCAATGCGGTCGACCCGATAGATATAATTTCGCGGTTCGGAGTAGACCCGTACAGATATTTTCTCCTGAGAGAAGTACAGTTCGGTATGGACGGAACATTCAGCGAAGAGGCGCTCGTCTCCAGATATAACAGCGACCTTGCCAACGATATCGGAAATTTACTCAGCAGGACCCTTACGATGGCTGAGAAATATTTTTCAGGCGCTGTCCCGGACGTGTCAAATATCAAAATCGCCGACCCCGCGGCTGAAGAGATAAGTTCAAAAGTCGTAAATACGGCTCAGGAAATGGTGAAGCTAATACCGAACTTCGATTTTTCAGCTGCGCTTGCGAAAATATGGGAGGTTATAGGACTGGCAAATAAGTATATTGAGAATTCAAAACCCTGGGTGCTGGCAAAGGAAGGGAAACAAGAAGAGCTTGCGCTAGTAATATACACTCTTCTGGAGGCATTAAGGATAATAGCTATCGAAATATACTCTTTTATGCCCGAAACTTCCGAAAAGATGCTGGCACAGCTGGGGGTAAGTCAGGGAGCTGATCGCGCTTTTTCCGATGCTAAAATATGGGGGAAGCTAGCCAAGGGGTCAAAAGTTAGTAAGTTGGGCTCGTTATTTCCGCGCATTGTCACCAAGGCATAATTATTTATCCCAGCCCTTGACATTCTCGTATAATATGATATACTTTAGTAGAGAGTAAAGTTGGTTATTAGGATGATGATCTTAAGATTTAGTTGTATCCCACCCGAATTAAGTAAATCACAAACAATCAAGCAAGGGACTTAGTGTAGCTATAATGACGTTTAACATGCTTAGTCATTGAGCTTGTTAACCATTGAAAAAGACAGAAATCGATAATCAATAAAATTTTAATGAGGAAGATTCTTAATAAGTCTCCGCAGATATATTTCTAACATGGCAATCAATTGATAGCAGATAGATAGTAGCCCAGGCTTAAGCCTGGGCTACTATTGTGGATAAATTACTAATGTGGAGAACTTTATTGCTTTTCCTGTTAAGTTGGCATATAATTATTTAATTATGCTGATAGATACTCATTGCCATCTTGACTTCAAGGACTTTGACGCTGACCGGGATGAAGTGGTAGACAGAGCTTTGAAAGCCGGTGTGTCAAGGATAGTCAATGTCGCCAGCTCCATCGAAGGATCCCGTCGTTCTGTCGATCTTGCCGATAAATACGATATGGTCTATGCGACGGTTGGTGTTCACCCGCATGAAGCCGGATCGGTTACCGATAGCGTTATTGCGGATATTAAGCTGCTTGCTAAAAGCGCTAAAGTAGTTGCGGTAGGCGAAGTCGGACTCGATTATTACCGTTGTCTTACGTCTAAAGAAGTGCAGACTGCCGCATTCAAGAGATTCATACATCTTGCGCGCGATCTTGATCTGCCGCTCATCATTCACGCGCGTGAAGCTGATCGCGATACTCTCGATATCATTAAGAGAGAGAGCCCCCGGGGCCTTCGCGGCGTCATGCACTGCTTTTCAGGTAGTTCCGATTTTATGAAAGAGTGTCTCGACCTCGGGCTATTCATCTCGTTCACAGCGAACATTACTTTTAAAAAAGCCGACAGCTTGAGGATGGTGGCACGCGATATTCCGACGGAGCGCCTTCTGCTGGAGACGGACGCTCCTTTTCTGGCTCCGCAGGCGATGCGGGGCTCGCGCAATGAACCGGCTTATATCACGCACCTGGCCGGAGAATGGTCGCGCCTCCTGGACTTATCCAAAGAAGATGTCGCGAGGATCACGTCCCACAATGCCAATTCACTATTCAAGCTCAAGCTGGATGAATCATCGAAGATCGCTTATGAGATAAGGGATTCGCTCTATCTCAATATTACGAACAGATGCTCCAACTCCTGTTATTTCTGCGTAAGAAACCAGACCTCGTTCGTCAAGGGCCATAATCTTAAGATCGACCGGGAGCCGTCAACCCAGGATATAATAAAAGCCGTAGATAGCGCTAAGAAATTCAAGGAGATAGTATTCTGCGGCTATGGCGAACCGACTTTACGGCTTGATATGATAAAAGAGGTTGCAGGCGCCTTTAAAAAAGAGGGAATGGCAAAGGTCAGAGTTGTCACAAACGGCCAGGGCGATCTGATAAACTCAAGGCCGATCGCGACGGAGCTCGCGGGGCTGGTCGATAGAGTCTCCGTAAGCCTGAATACCGATACGCCTGAATTGTATGATAAATACTGCAAGAGCGAATTTGGCCGAGCCGCTTATCCCGCGATCATAAGTTTTATAAAGGATTGTGTGCGGAACAAAATAGAGGTCGAGATAACGTTTCTGGATCTTCCGGGGGTTGACCTTAAAAAGTGCGAGAATATCGCGGAAGAACTTAAGGCCAAGTTCCGGTCAAGGTCGCTCGGTGAGGTCGGTTGATTGGAGCTTATTAAAATATGTCGACGGTATCGCTGTCGAGGTGCGCGGGTTACGACACGGATGATGTTTATGATGCCGTAAAGAGATCGATAGATCTCCTGGGAGGCATGGAGAAGTACGTAAAGCCCGGGATGAATGTGCTCATTAAGCCTAATCTGCTGACCGACTCCCCACCCGAAGACGCCGTCGTTACTCATCCGGAGGTCGTAAGGGCAGTTGGCAGGCTCGTGCGGAAAGCCGGCGGCGCGGTATGGGTGGGTGACTCTCCGGGTGGATACGGGAAGAATATTGATCAGATATTTGATAAGTCAGGGGTAAGGCATATCGCCGACGAAGAGGATTTTGAGCTGATGAAGTTCACGACCGCTACCTTTGTCGATGGTATGCCGATAGCGAAACAGGTCTTTGACGCGGACCTCGTGATATCGATACCAAAACTAAAGACCCATTGCGTCACCGTAATGACCGGCGCTATCAAAAATACATTTGGCACGGTGACGGGCCTGTACAAGGCCGAGTGCCATTCCCGCTGTCCGAAAGAGCGTGACCTTGCCGGAATACTGGTGAAGGTGCATTCGATAGTGAAGCCCGCCCTCACCGTGGTGGACGGTATCGTCGGTATGGAGGGTGACGGCCCCAGCGGCGGCAGCCCCAGGGCTATGAATGTCCTGATCGCGGGTGAGGATGCGGTGGCGATAGATTCCTGTATTGCGAAGATAGTCGGCCTGGAGCCGCTCGATCTGACGGTCACGAAGCAGGCCTATGAAGCCGGATTGGGTGAGGCTGACCTATCAAAAATAAAGATCGCAGGGGAGGGTCTGGATAGCTTTATCGCAAAAGATTTTAAGTTTCCTAAGACGATGCCATTACGGATGATACCGAATCCGGTTTTGAGATGGGCGCTCGGTTTTGTGGGTTTCAAGCCTTATATTGACCGGGATATATGCGTGCGGTGCGGCCTTTGCAGGACGGCATGTCCTGTTGACTGTATAACGATCGATGAGAGCTATTGCGGCATCGACTGCAAAAAGTGCATAAGGTGCCTTTGCTGCCACGAGGTATGCCCGCACAAGGCGATTTCGATCAGGCGCAATTTTCTGACTAAGATGGTATGGGGATGATGAGCTAACCAGGCCTCGGTCGGAGACCTCGGCACTTAGCTAACACTATGGCTTAATAAACTTGGAGGATCGAGATGAGGAATATCATTGCGGTATCTGTAATGTGTTTATTTGTGTGCGGTTGCGCGACATCCGGCAATGTATGGAGGGAAATTGCGGGCACTTCCATCAAAGGGGTTGAGGATGCCAGGGTGGATGCTATGAAGAAGATATTAAATTACGATTATAAGACGTGCTATGAAAAAGTGGAAGCGTTCTTGAAGAAGATGCCATACGTCTCCGTATATTACAAAGATAAAGGGATGATAGCTATATATGTGACAAATCCAAATACAACTTCCGTGGGTATCTTCTTCGCGGTGACCGACGCGGGCCATACACAGGTGGATGTATCAAGCGAAAGCACTCCCACTAAAGAATGGGTAGCCAATAGCATATTTTCAGAAACTGTTCTGCCGCAGGAAAAGTCGAATATAGATATTATGTAGTATAAGCAGCTTATCTAACTTTAGGAGAACCGATGCCGGTAGAGACGATCAATTGGAAGAATGGCAGGATAAGGTATATTGACCAGACGTTATTGCCCGGGCGGCTGAAGTTCGTCGAATGCGATAATATCCCGAAGCTTTGGAAGGCGATAAAGACACTGGCGATACGGGGCGCGCCGGCCATAGGTATCGCGGGCGCGCTCGGAGTGGTACTTGGAGCCAACAGCTGCAAAACAGAGAGCCGCGGCGTGTTTTTGCGGGATCTGCGCAGACAGATAAAGTATCTCGCGTCGTCGAGGCCGACGGCCGTAAACTTATTCTGGGCGCTGGCCAGGATGGAGAGCGTGGCGGAGTCCAACATCGGCAAGCCGGTGAGCGCAATAAGAAGATTGCTTTTAAAAGAGGCTCTTCAGATACTGGAAGATGACAGGAACGCCTGCCGCGCCATGGCGCGATATGGCGCCAGCCTGGTTAAGGCCGGCGATACGATACTCACTCATTGCAACGCCGGCGGACTTGCTACGGCCGATTACGGGACCGCCCTCGGAGTCCTCTTCGAGAGCAAGAGGCTTGGCAAGCGCATAAAAGTCTATGTGGACGAGACGAGACCCCTACTTCAGGGAGCGCGTCTCACGGCGTGGGAGCTTATTCATGAACGCATCGATACTACGCTCATATGCGATAATATGGCGGCGAGCCTTATGGCAAAGGGCAAGATCGATAAGATATTCGTGGGAGCAGATCGTATCGCATCGAACGGCGATACCGCTAACAAGATCGGGACATACTCTCTCGCGGTGCTTGCGACGCATCATGGCGTGCCTTTCTATGTGGTGGCGCCGGTCTCGACTTTCGATCTCGATATCAATACGGGAAGAGATATACCGATCGAGGAGCGCGGAGGCGATGAAGTGAGGACCGTCATGGGCAAGATGATAGCGCCTAAGAATGTAAAGGTCTACAATCCCGCGTTTGACGTTACGCCAAACCACCTGATTCGAGCGATAATCACAGAAAAAGGAATACTGAAGGCGCCTTATAGTAGATCGCTGAGAAGGTCTGCTGCTTAGCGCGAAAGATCGGCATGAGACTGAAAGATATAGGCGAGATAAAACTTATAGAGCGTATATCCGGAAAGATAAAGCTCGATGCGTCGGTGATTAGAGGCATCGGTGATGACACCGCTGTGATCGCGTGGCCTGATCATGCTGCCGTCAGCGGTAAGCCCTCAGGCGGCAAGTATCTGCTCTACACGTGCGATATGCTTATTGAAGATGTTCATTTTACCCTGTCCGGCGCCACACCGTTTCAGATCGGATGGAAGGCCATGGCCCGCAACCTGAGCGATATCGCGGCGATGGGTGGCGTGGGCCGTTATGCGGTAATTTCGTTAGGGACGGATTCCGGGAGGAGAGTATCGTTTGTCGATGGTATATACGAGGGCATAAGGGCGGCTTGCGCTAAATTTAAGGTAAATGTTGTCGGCGGAGATATGTCAAGGTCCAAAAAGACGGTGATAAGCATAGCGCTTATCGGCGAAGTCGAGAGACGTAATCTCGTGACCCGTTCCGGGGCGAGAGCAGGCGATCTTATCTTCGTAACGGGATCTTTCGGCGGCTCGATAAAGCGTAAACACCTGAATTTCACCCCCAGAATAAGAGAGGCAAGGCTGCTTGTGAATAATTTCAAGATCAGTTCCATGATAGATGTTACAGACGGTCTTATACTGGATATGTCGCGGGTGCTGAACGCGAGCCGCGCAGGCGCGAGGATTCATCAAAGCCTTATCCCGTTATCAAAAGAGGCCGTCTCGTTCAGAGAGGCCCTTACTTGCGGAGAGGATTTCGAGCTTTTATTCACGATGGCGCCGCCCGAGGCCCGTCGATTTCTTAAGACATTGCTTGTCAAGATGGATACCCCGGTTACCCTTATCGGCGAAGTAACCGATAGAAAAGACGGGTTTACGCTCGTTACAGATGACGCCGAAGAGATAAAAATTGATCCGAAGGGATATCTACACTTTTAAAATGGCACGGACATTAAAGAATACCGAAATATCGGAGAGCGTCGAAGATACTATCAGTATCGGGGAACGCCTGGCTCGAAAATTAAAGGCAGGCGATGTGGTTGCGCTTATAGGCAATCTCGGCTCGGGTAAAACCGTCATGACAAAAGGTATCGCGAAGGGCCTTGGTGTGAAGAAGACCTGCTATGTGAACAGTCCGACGTTTGTGATCATAAAGGAGTACAAGGGGCGCCTGAACCTCTACCATTTTGATCTTTACAGGCTGAACACAACCGGCATACTTGATATGGAAAGCTACGAAGAATACTTTTACGGCGACGGAGTGACTGTGATAGAATGGGCGGACAAGATCCGCGGGATATTGCCGAAGAGATATATCGAAGCGAAAATATCCGTAATGGGAGATAGCAGGAGAAAGATAGCGATAATTTCCAGATGAGACTCTTAGCCGTAGATACATCCACCGATTATTTAAGCGTAGCTGTAATGAGCGGCGAAAAGACGCTCGCGCGCATTCACAAAAAAGCGCCCAGAAGTCATTCCACCATGCTTGTGGCGATCATCGACCGCGTCCTTAAGATGTCGGGAACCGCTCTCGATGAACTCGACGGTTTCTGTTTGAGTATCGGTCCCGGTTCATTCACGGGGCTGCGCATAGGAGCGGCGACCGTGAAGACGCTGGCGTTCGTTATGAAGAAGCCGGTTGTCGCGGTGCCGACGCTTGATGCCATAGCGCAGAACCAAAAGAAGTTCCGTGGTATAATATGTGTGGTGTTGGACGCGAGAAAGAATAAGGTCTATGCCGCGGTCTACAGGTCCGATGGTAAACGCCTAAAGAAGATCTCGAAGATCTTGCTGCTAGGAGTGAGCGATCTGGTGAAAAAATTGGAGGGGCATCAGAACGTGTTATTCACGGGGGACTTTGCCGAAAAGGCCGCGGGCCTTTTGCCCGGCTCGAAAGCCGCGGCAGGGCATTGGCAGCCGAGGCCTGAAGTCGTGGGTGCTATCGGCGCGGAATATTTTAAGAAAAGAAAATTTGTTAAAGTCGAAGATCTGGAACCTCTCTACATTTATTCAAGAGAGTGCGATATAACCGGCAAATGAGCAATTTAGAGGTTAAAACAAGAAACGGCGTCACCCATACCCATCACCGCTCCACCTGGGCGGAGATAGACCTGAAGGCCATAGAGTATAATTACAGGCAGGTCCGCAAACACGTCGGCAAGGGCATCAACATTATGGCCGTTGTAAAGGCCAATGCCTACGGCCACGGCACGGTCGAAGTATCCAATGCGCTCGAACGTTCAGGAGTGGATTATCTCGGCGTCGCTACGACGGATGAAGCCGTGCGCTTAAGGGATCACGGGATAAAGTGCCCCATCCTCGTCCTGAGTTCGGTCCTTCCCGTCGAAGTCGGTGTAGCGGTAGAAAAAGATATTACGCTCTCCATATGCGACGAGGAGCTTTTCGACGTCATAAGAAAAGAGAGCGCGCGTGGCGGAAAGCTAAAGGTTCATATCAAGATCGATACAGGGATGGGCCGCGTGGGGATATGGCATGAAGAAGCTCTTAACCTTGTAAAGAAAGTTTCAGCGGAAAGCGGCATGATACTGGAAGGGATATACACGCACTTTTCGAGCGCCGGGCGTGACGATTTTTTCACCACATACCAGATAGAGGCATTCGAGAAACTCCTTTCGTCGATAGAGAAGAATTGGATCAAGATACCGCTGCGCCACGCCGCGAACTCCATAGCGACCGTCGATTTTCACAGGGCTCACCTCAATCTCGTCCGTCCGGGGCTTGTGATATACGGGATGTATCCCAAACATACGTTTCCCAGGATAATAAAACTGAAACCCGCCCTCGAACTTAAGACGAGAGTAGTTTTTATAAAGGACACGCCTCCGGGCCGTTCCATCAGTTACGGCCGTACATTTATCACGCATAAACACACTAAGATAGCGACTCTCCCGATCGGCTATGCTGATGGCTACGGCAGAAAGCTGTCTAATAAGGCCGAGGTCCTAATAAGGGGGCGAAGAGCCCGCGTGGTAGGCAAGATCACTATGGACCAGACGATGGTGGATGTCGGGCATATAAACGGAGTTAAAATGGGTGATGAGGTTGTGCTCATAGGCAAACAGGGCAGAGAAGAGATAAGAGCTGAAAACCTTGCCCGCATGGCCGAGTCAATAGCTTACGAAGTAGTCTGCGGTATCTCAAATCGCGTCCCCCGCGTGTATAAGTACTAATATTCCCACCCTACTGCAAAAGTAGTCTCTCCGACCTTTGCCGCACTTCAGGGCTTCATTCGCGGCGATGAATTATTTTCGCCGTGCGCTAAGGTTTACGTATCGCGAATTATGTGTACAGATCCACGCACTTTCATATTCGCGATACGTAAAGTGAGACCCCTGAACTGTATGCGCCTTGCGCACCTCCGGGCATACTATGCTTTATGCCGGAAAAATTCAACTCGCCGCTTCATGAAGACCTCAAGGTGCGGCATATCGAGCTTCCTAGGGGTTAAGGCCTAAGCCGAAGCAATATGAGCACATTGAAAATATTAGGTCTTCTTGAGAAGCAGAAAAAAGGTTATATTTAATAACGTTTTTAATAATAAAAG
>JAHJHP010000049.1 GCA_018823705.1 Candidatus Omnitrophota bacterium
CCCCCAGGGCCTTAGAAAGATAAAAGTAATAAGGCTTGAAGCTTTTTTGTCTTTAAAAGCGTTATTTAATAATTGTAAGTGTTTTAATAGTAAAGAACGGCTGCATCGCCTAAAATCTGTAAAAGTTCGTAAAAATGAGTCCGACTTTGTCACGCAAAACCATGGTAATGACTATGCGCCGAGTAATGCAATTAATGTCTACGACAGCTCATCCTGGCGATGGAGCCGTGTCAACGAATGGGATCAGTATATCAATGATCCTGTAGAAAAATTAAACGGACACATGGTAACCTGGTAAAAACTCCCTTCCGACCAAGATAAGGAGACGGTTACATGTGTCCATACCCATGGTACCAAGTTATGCGATTAAGTAAAGATAAAAAACAACAGCGTTATCAGATGGTCATGCATGCCAAAGAACACGGTGTAAAGCCCGCCGCCAGGCGCTATGCCACAGGACCAAAGACTACGCGTAAGTGGCTTCTACGCTTTATCGATGGCGGATATCAGGCTTTAGATGACTTGCCCAAGAAGCCTCACGTCTCGCCGGGAGCCATATCGGATACCAGAGCGAAAAAGATCGTGGCTCTAAAGAGCGTATATAAACGACTCGGCGCTGACCAGGTCAAGATACTTGAGAGGCTGCCGGAATCAGCCAAGACTATACGAAAGATATGGCGCAAGAACGGCGTATCCAGCCGCCTCCGACGCAAGAAACACGTCACGAAACAAAACCTGCGCGAGATTAAAAAACAATTCGCTCTCTTTGAGCGATCCTGTGAGGATACCAAGGATCTCTTCGATATCCCTGAATACTGGCCTCAGATGAGGCTGAAAGGGCTTCCAAAGACGCAATACACCTTCAGGGAAATCAGCTGCGGCGTGCAGTTCCTGGGCTTCGCCAATGAGAGGTCGCTTACTCATGCCATGCTATTCACCGAATATATCAATGAGCATCTTAAAAGATATGGTCTTATCGTGGATAAAGGCATCCGTCAGACCGATAATGGTTCTGAATACATCGGCTCATGGTCGGCAAAGGAACCTTCCGCCTATACTCTATCGATTGAATCCTCCGGGCTTATTCACGGCACTATCCCGCCCGGAGCCCATAGATTCCAGTCCGATGTGGAGACCGTCCATAACTTAATCGAGACCGAGTTCTATGAGATCGAGAAATTCGCTGATAGAACAGACTTTATGGAGAAATCTAACACATATCAGCTATTCTTCAATCTCGAACGACCTAATACATATAAAGAAAGCAAAAGCCCATGGCAATTGGCTCAAGAGAAGCGTCCGGATATCCCAAAAGAAGCCCTTATGCTACCTCCGGTTGACCTTGACGCGTTACTCGACAAAAAGCTTGTCGATCAGGCTATAGGGGGGTATGATGTCTATTCCGCTCCCTCAAATAATCTATTTTTTTGTTTGAGACTAGACACAAATAGCGGCAACCTTCTTTAGGGTTGCCGCTATTTTTCGAGTGCAAACTATTATTTTTTGCCGCCGCCTTTTCGTGCGCCGCCGGATTTCGGAGCATTGCCGCCTTTTCGTGCACCGCCGGATTTCGGAGCATTGCCCGACTTCGGAGCTATGCTACGATTAGGACTCGCGCCGGGTCCACCCTGAGGGCCCGGACGGTTTTCCCAATTAGTTCCGCGTCCGCCTTTCGGTCCGGGGGGATTCCTGTCATTATCACGGTATCCTTTACGGCCAGGGGCCGCGCCGGGTCCACCCTTAGGGCCGGGAGGATTATTATCGCGATATCCTTTATGAATAGGGCCTGCGCCGGGTCCACCCTTAGGGCCGGGAGGGTTCTTCCAATCAGTTCCGGGTCCGCCTTTCGGTCCGGGAGGATTATTATCGCGGCCCTCCTTCTTCGGGACAAAAGATCTTCTTTCAAAATCATCTACCACGCCGTCATTATTTCTGTCCATTTTATCGAAACGGGCCTCTTTCCTCTCCGCCTTCATCTCATTCCGCGTCTCTTTAATCGCCTGCATATCCTGCTCTTTCTGCTGCATGTTTTTCTGATGCATAGCTCTAAGCTGTTCCCTCAGTAATTTCGCAGCCGCGTAATCTCCGGACTGTTCGGCCTGACGGATCTGATCGGTAAAGGCCTTTTCTTCCGACCTGGCTGCCTGAGCACTGGCCTTTATAGCTTCTCTCTGCCCCTGTATTTCGGCTTTATCCGAAGAAGCTCCCTGCGCGGAAGCGGATTGCGTATCCTCCTGCGCCGAGAGATCTGCCGCGCAAATCCCCCATAAGCAAGCGCTCAAGACGCTTACAATAAAGAACACCCCTAACCGCGTTCTCATCGTCTCCTCCTCTTGGTTATAGGGGACGTGTCACTTTGGCCTGCCTGCCTGCGACCTGTTTACGAGCAGGCAGGCAGGGACACTCCACTTTTGCTTATAGAAGTTATCTGTCTCAAAATGAGACGTCCCCGATTTCAGTAATCCGATTTATGCCGTAATTTTGTCAAATTCCTCTATAGTAATTGCCGGGAAGCTGGTAAAGGCTATGCCGGTCAGCTTATTTAAAGCTATGGCTGCTTTCATCACGTTCGCAACGGCAGGAAAATCCGTTATCAACACGATATCGTACTTACCCAGAAACGCATACATTGAACTTACCTTACCTCCGTGCTGCGCTATCAGCTCAAGCGCCTTTTTCGTCCTTTCGGCCGACATGCCTTTTAATGCCTCCTGCGAATACTTCCCGTACATAAAAAACTTTGCCATAAAACGCCTCCTTTTGTTATCTTAGGTTTGTCCAACAACCTAAGGCCTTACCATTACTAAAAGCATCTTAAAGCGCTCTAACGCTTTTAAGACATGCGGCTTCTTTACGCGGGAATACCGGCAGAGCAGGCCAACTTACTGGGCTTAAAGCGGATCACGATGTCACAATTGCCAAGATCGGACTTTATATCCCCTTCCAGCCTATTTGCCAATTCTTCCGCTTGAACTAAGTTAAGGTTATCGTTTGCGGTAAAAATTACATCAATAAATATTTTTTCCCCCGCTTTTCGCGTTCTCATTCTATGAACGCCAAGTGACTTAGGCTTGCGCGTATCCACGACTTTTTTTATCCTGTTGTAACTGTTATCTCCGGGGGCTGCGTCTAAAAGTTCGAGAATATTACGCATTACGGTTTTAACCGGAATGCCTATAAGGATTAACGCTAAAATTATAGCCATCACCGGGTCCACATAAGGCGTCATCTTTAAAAAACCCATACGGTGCAGCAGCAGCCCGCAGATAAAACCAAAACAGACGCCGAACGACAAGGCCGTGTCCATATACCAGTGTAATGTGGCCGCATGAAGCATGGCCGAACCCGTACGCCTCGATAATCGCCTTAAATAAAGCGATATAAATACCCCTAAGACGCTTGCTGCAAATGTCGCGACCACAGGCAAGAAATGATTTGCGATATCTTCCGCATGCACGATATCCTGAATTGCAAATTTTATGGCAAACACGCAGGTTGCGAAGATCAATATTCCCTGGACAGAAACAATGAGCGGCTCATATTTACCGTATCCGAAATTATACATGTCATCAGCGGGCTTGTGTATTTTATTTATGGCAAAATTCATAAGAAATGCGCTGGTCAGAATTATAAGGCTTGCGGCCGCGTCCAGGATCAAAGTAACGGAGTCGACGGCAATTCCGACGCCGGCGGAAATAAGGAACAGGGCTATGGATCCGGCCATGGACACCCTGACAGCCAATGTCTGCTGCTGCTTTCGGTCCGACGCGGAATACATTTTATTTATCTCCATGCAAACATACTATCCTGAAAAAGAAGTATACGCAACAAAAAATCTGACTTATCTTTGAGTGGCGATGTTATATATATTAAATCTTTATGCCGGCGGAGTCGATGAAAATAATAAAATAACTACTTTTTAGCGAATAGATGTCCGGTCTTTAAGCATAATCTTACCAGCATAAGCATAACGGGCACTTCAATTAATACCCCTACCACCGTTGCCAAAGACGCTCCCGAGGATATGCCAAAAAGGACTGTGGACGTTGCGATGGCAACTTCAAAATGGTTGCTCGCTCCGATAAGAGCGGATGGCGCCGCGTCTCTGTAAGATAACCCCAGCCATTTCGCTAAAAGATACGTGATGAAGAATATGAGGCAGGTCTGTATAAAAAGCGGTATCGCAATCAGAAATATTACCTGCGGCTGCCTGACAATCAACTCTCCCTTAAAAGAAAATAACAGAATGAGGGTGATGAGCAATGCCCCTATGGATACAGGCGTCAAATAACGCAAGAACCTCTCTTCGAACCATTTAAATCCTCTTTTTGCAATAATCCATCTTCGTGTCTGATATCCAAAAAGAAGCGGCAGCCCGATATATATGATCACGGATAATACGATCGTCTGCCAGGGTATCGGCATCTTATTAACGCCTAATAGCCATCCGCCTAACGGAGCGTATAAGAATAGCATCGTCAGAGAGTTTATAGCTACCATGACCAAAGTATGCCCATCGTTACCTTTGGCTAAGTGGCCCCAGATAAGTACCATTGCAGTGCAAGGAGCGATTCCCAGCAGAATACAGCCGGAAATATAAGACCTGTATAATTCTACGTGGCTGCCATCTTTAAGAATCTCGAAGCCCGGCAATAATCCTTTGAAAAGTACGCCTAAAAATAAAGTCGATATCGCAAGCATCGTAAATGGCTTTATGCACCAATTAACGAATAATGTAAGCAGCACCGGCTTGGGCGCTTTCCCGGCTTTGATGACTTCAGCAAAATCAATCTTGACCATGATAGGATACATCATGAAAAAGAGACAGATTGCGATCGGGACCGATACCTGGTAAATCGAGATCTTATCGAGGTTGACGGCCAACCGTGGAAATAATTTTCCTAATGAAATACCCAAACCGATACACCCTATGATCCAGAGCGTCAGGTACTTCTCAAAAAAACTCAATCTTTGTTCTTCGTGAAGCACTCTTTCCATATCTTCCTCTAAAACAATCGTAAAACAATCGGGGGACACAATACTTCAAAACTAAAAGCTGAGTCGGACCTGGTTGTCCTTAAGCCACTTCCTTGCTTCGCGATGATCCCGGAACACCTTATCCACGACAGCCCAGAAGCGGCTCGAGTGATTAGGTTCTATAAGATGGGCCAGTTCATGCACAATAACATAGTCGATAATATCTTTTGGCGCCATAACCAGGCGCCAATTAAAACGGAGCTTTCCGCCCGGATGACATGACCCCCAGCGATGTTTCGCTCCGGAGAGATTGATGCTATTATAACGCACTCCCATGAGTTCGGCATAGAATTTACATCTTAGTGTAAAAAACATAAACGCCTCTTCCCTGTACCAGCGCTCAAACAATATCCGCGCTTTAGGTAAATAGCGCTCATTCAATATGAAACGGCCTTCAAAAAGAAGCTTGCCATCCATATCCCGGGTGACATGAAGGGTATACTCATTGCCGAGATACAGAAATCTTTCACCGTCAATGAATTGTTTGGGCCGGAACAGTATAAGCCTCTCACGCGTATGATCGTAGATCTTATCGATCCACCTGCGCTTACGGCTTATAAACTCCCGGATCGCCCGCTCTCCTACAAAATGCGGCGCCCTCACAATAAATGTCCCGTCAGGGCTGATCTCGAGCGCGATGCTCCGCCTTTTCGATCTTATAAGCTTAGGTATTGGGATGTCTTCGGATAGTGGTGTTTTATGCATTAAACTTTGTTTTCCGGGGATCTATTAATGCTACAGCGGATCGTCGTTATGCAATGATCCGGCTGATCTTATGGCCGTCGACTTAGGGACCTTTTGCCCGATCGCATTTATTGTAAACTGTTCTTCGGTATTCGGCTTGTCCAGGGACATGGTTATCTCCAGCTTGCCGGATAGCAGCGCAGTTGCCTTGTTAAAGGCAGTCGCCACCGTATCCGACACCATATCCAGCCCCTGGGCTTTCTGCTCGGCCTCTTCGGCATACGACAGAACACACGCCTCGACGATCAGTACAACGAATATCGCAATCTTACATCTCATCGGCATTTACGGACTACCTTATTTTGTAAAAGGAGATTATTTTGTCTTAAAGATCTTCTCCCAGACAAAAATAATAAATTTTCCTAAAAGCCAGATGGAAAATATTACAAAAAGCAGGATTAGTATTATCTTTAAGAAAAAACCTAAAACTATAATTAAAGGAAAAAGCAATACCCCTAGAACCGACAGAATGCTTACGGCGATTAGAAAAATCAGGCCAATGGCAAAAGCTTTCATCCTCTCTTCCTCCCTCTTCTTTTTACAGCAATTATACCACTTCCATTTCAAAATCAAATAAGAAACAAGGGGACGTTTTCCTGCGTAATAGGCAAAAAGGTCTCAATTACCTTTTTTAAAGTGAATAAACAGCCGTCCCCAGTTCTTGCTATCCTTCTCCACCCGATGATACAGCTCACGAATGTGTTTTTGCTCCAGAAACCTGAGAACCGTCTTCTTAAGCTGCCCGCTACCTTTGCCGGGAATGATTTCGATTAAAGCAATGCCCTTATCCACCGCTTCGCTAATTACACGGTTGAGCTCGGCATCAATCGACTTCCCTTTGTTATATATATCATGCAGGTCTAATTTAATCTTCGCCATAAAATCCCTTTGTAGTTTTGGGGACGTATCAAAAAGTGACACGCCTCCTATTTATCTCCGGGTAGTATAGCACTTTGTGGGATGGCCCCGTTCTTTCCAATACCCAAATACCACCAGAGAGGAACAAGCGCCGCTCCGATTATAACTAACCAGAACGCAGATCCGTCCGCCGTCCAGGAACCCGCAAGTAACATTTTCCCAATCCCGATGATCAAAAGAAAAATCGAGAGGGCGCCGAGTCCGGTGGCAGCGACTGAGCGCCGGAACCGCGCGACCGGGGCGCTTGCATTTTCCGCGCAAAGAACGGCCACAGGCCCCCAAAAACCAGGCGGTTTTACTTTTTGATAGAAACTAACGAGTTTTTCTTTTGGTTCCGGCCGCGTCATAAGCGTTACAAGGATCAAAATCGATGTCGAAGCGCCAAGCATGACCAGCATGCGGGCACCTTCGTTCCAGTCCTTAAAAACAAAGAGCAGAACGGGTGCCAGCGCGAGTGAGGCTGCGATCGCGGACACTTCAGACCAAAGATTGATCCGGTGCCAGATCCACCGCAGGATCAGCACAACTCCAATCCCGCTCCCGAAAAGAAGGCTCAAATGCCACGCGCTCTGGATTGAACGCAGATGCGCAGCGATCAAGAGCGCAATGGCAAGGACAACCAAATTCGAAAGCCGCGCGACCAAAACAAGCTCCATGCTTTTCGGCGTGCGACCGAGCCCCTTTTCCATCAGGAGCCCTTTATAAAGATCGTTCGCCCAGTAAGAGGCGCCCCAGTTCAGATGTGTGTCCACGGTCGAGGCTAGAGCGGCCAGCATGCCGGTAAGCATAAGCCCCCTAATCCCTACTGGCAGAAGATCGCGGATTCCGGTCACAAACGTCGTTTCCCGAGCCAGCCGAAAGTGCTCACTCGCCGCTCCCATCGCGGGAAAGCTCTCCACCGGATAAAGAATCAAAAGCCCGATACCGATCGGCAGCCAGATAAGCGTCCGCAACAGGACTTGTGCAACAGTGAAGACCACCCCTGCGATTTTGGCATCACGATCGGTTTTACATGCCATCGTCCGCTGAGCCAAATACCCCGTCCCATCCGAATTCACCTGGGCAAACCACTGCACCGAAAGCACCGCGAGAAAGATCATAACGGTTTCGTTTAACGGAGGCGGGCCGAAAGACATGATTCCCTGCGCTTTGGCCACACC
>JAHJHP010000050.1 GCA_018823705.1 Candidatus Omnitrophota bacterium
AGATACGCCGGTGTAGTCATGACCTGATCGGCTAATGCTATCTTGTACATGGTTTCGAAGTCGGTCCTTAAGGTGCCTGAGTTTAAAGCCAGGTCTATCTGGTTGGCTAAGTCTGCCGCTGTGAGCGTAGCGATATAACCGGCCAGGGTGTAGCCTGCGCCGTTAACCACTCCCGCGAGGTATCCCTTGTATTCGGAGGTCACGCTCGTCTGGTCGGCGACAGAGATGCCTGATACTATCTCAAGAGCCGCTCCCAGGTTTCCGGAGATGATGGCGCTGTGAAGCGCAGCTGTTTTAGTGAGTTCGTAGATAAAATCTGTCTTCGTGAAATAGCCAGGCTCCGTATAGTCGGCATGCTCGTTTATATACGAAGCGATGCCGCTCAGAGTATCTTTATAGGCCGCATTATCAAGGCTCTGGTTCGCTACTAGAGTGCCGTACATAAGCTGAAACTGGTTCTGGAGACTGTTATCAACTATTGCCTGATGTATCTGCAGGATCATAGCTGTGCTATCGCCGCCGGAAAGCACTATAGGCAGTTGGACGGTGCCCACACCGGTGATCGTCACGCCGGTGACCTGAGAGCCGCTGGTCGTAACGGTGATATAATTTTTTGCGATCCATTCCGCACGGAAACCAGTATTGGTTAATATGAGGAATGCCGCCTCTATGGCCGTATTGTCGCTGACGTCGGCCATGCCCCTGAAGCTGCCAACTAGAGAATTAATAATTCCGAACGCCGTCTGGCCGTAGGCGGTAACAGTAATAGCATCGGTGCCTATCGAATAACCGGGATCTAGAGCGCCCGTAGCGAACATCTTCTGCAGGTAAACATATGTCCTATCCTGGATAGCGAAACCGTTCGCCGAATAAGCCTTGTTATCGATAACAAGGTTCGGCATGAGCGCTTCGAACATCGTGCCTTCCCACGTCGGTATATAACGAAAATCGCTGCCGCCGGTATTATATGTATAGGCTCCGTTCACCGGAATTTGAGATTGCCATGTCCAGTCGTCGGGATAGACGGTGACCATACGGTCCCATACAGCCGCCGGAATGTCGCCTTTGCCTATAGCTATAAGGACGGTAGGCCTGATCTCGGTATAGATATTGCCGTAGTACGAATTTGTGAGCGCTCCCCCGACGACATCGTATCCGGTCGCCAGAAGGCCAATACCTGAGTTATAAAGCTCTCCGAAATCCATCGCGTTATAGAGGGTATCAGCATCGGTCCTGATGCTTCCGTCGTACGCTTGCCGCACGACTTGAAGCGCGGAGGCCAGCCAGCCGTTGTCGACCGTGGAGATGAATTTATCGTCCAGGGACGGTGACGCGAGCGTCGCGACCTTGTAGTAGTTGTGAAAGAGCCCATTCCATTTATCCAGGGTTACGAGCGTTGCCAGCGTATCGGTGATCCTCTGCTGCGCGGTCGCGGCATCGATAATACCTAGCTTTTCGGCGCTAACCACGCTCATCATGTAGAGCGCAATGTCGGTAATGGACGTGTAGTCGGCGATGGTGCCGCTAACGGTGCGCCCGTTGGGCGGAAGCCAGTTCGTCCCGGAAGTAGTCATGCTCGAGAAATAGCTCCACGTACTCTGTGCGATGGCCCTCAGGGCCGTCTTCTGATCGACGGTAAGCGCAGTCGTATCGAGCTGCGCAAAAGTCGGATCTGCGATAATACCGGAAAAATTATCGTTAAGGTTTTCCCTGGAAATGATAAGCGGGACGCTGTCCATAAAATAGCTTTGAATGCAACCGTTCTCGACCGCATTCGCTATAGATATAAGAATGCTGCCCTGCGCCATGCTCAGGTAAGCCTGGGCCACGTCGCCATTATCTGTATCCACAGAATCGAGAAAACCATACGCGCCTGTGATAGCGGTGTAGTTAGTCATGAGGTTATCAATATTCTGCATCGCGGCTGCCGGAGCGACATCGAGCGCAAGGAACGAGGCATACGGAGCGATAACGCCAGCCTCGTTCATAACCCATGCGCCATGACTCATGCCGAGCGGAGCGCAATAGTCGCGGTAAGTCAAATCGTCCGCGGGATCGGTGGCTGAAGAGATGCCCCATACGCTGCGGCCCTGTGATGATGTCGCGACTTTAATAATGTCCTCCGCGACGAATATAGTCCGGATGCTCGCGTCACCAAAAAAATCGAGCGCCATCTTCTCCGCGGCCCATTGATCGACATTTGCCAGCCTGAGAGCCTGAATAAGACGGTACATATCGCTTACCGCTATCTGGGCATATTCGGTAAGGATGACATTAGTGACGATCGTGCCTGTCTTTGTGACTGTAATAAAATTCGCGTCAAGCCAGGCCTTGCGGAAATTAGAATCGGTAAATATATAATCCGCATATGCATCGGAGACTCCGGAAGGGATACCGGCCGATTTGAGCGCGGCATTAAGCGCTTCCATATTGGGTATAGCGACGACACCATCCGGCAGGACAGTTATCTGGACAGGTTTGGTCGTAGATCCGTAAGTGACGGTATTTAAATAATTCGCCGCTATCCATCGTTGGCGCTTAATCTCGTCATAGTACAGATATTCGCCGATATAAGAACCAACGCCGATGCTAGTTAAACTGTTAGCAAGGGTAATGAGCATATCAAAAACAGATAACTGCCCGTAATCGTTAAGCACGATATCCAGCGGGTCACTGGTAACATCAATAAACCCGGAGGCTATCCACTTTGAGCGTGTATCCGGATCATAGAATAGCTGATCGGCCCAGTAACTGGCATCCCCTTCGGAAATTCCGATTCCGTCCAATTGTAATCTTAAGGTATCCCAATCGGCGAAGACCTCTCGCGATCCCATTAATACTGTGACGCATAATAGTAAGATGGTCAATAATCTCTTCATATATTTTCTCAATCTCCTGCGTTTTGTGTGGTCAGTATCCTTAAATCTATATATTTCTATAAACATAAACA
Source organism: Candidatus Omnitrophota bacterium (assembly GCA_018823705.1). Classification (GTDB taxonomy): domain Bacteria; phylum Omnitrophota; class Gorgyraeia; order 2-01-FULL-45-10; family 2-01-FULL-45-10; genus CAIMPC01. The sequence goes on from JAHJHP010000050.1 coordinate 2,951, forward strand.
AGAAGCCCGATCGCCTAACTCGTTTGTTTCGGCAACCAGGCTGTCTGATACAACGCCAGACCCTTGGTTTTGCTACGGCCGCTATGCACTCAGGCCGTAATCCCATTTGGGACGTCACCGCATCACAGCGGCTTTGCCATTTCGACTTGAATTAAGATAATATCATGTGACAAAGACATTGTCAAGATATTATAACTACCTATTTTATACTCTAACAAATCATGCTGCTACTTACTCCAGATTTCAGGGTGACTTTTGTATGATGTTACAAATGCGGAAACGATTTGCGGATCGAATTGCGAAGACGCTTCATCCTGTATTTTGCGAAATACCTCCTCTTTAGAATAGCCTTTCTGATAGGGTCGATCCGTGGTGAGCGCATCGAAGACATCAGCCACAGCTATTATCCTGCCTTCCTTGGATATCCGAACTCCCTTCAAGCGATTGGGATATCCTTTGCCGTCATAACGCTCATGGTGCTCAAGAATTCCGCGTCGTATTATATCAGAATCATCCATCGACTCTATTATCCTCGCGCCTATACTCGGATGCAACCTCATCTGCCGACGTTCATAACCGAGAAGCTTTGCCGGCTTCATCAGGATGCTCTCCCTTACGCCTATTTTGCCTATATCGTGCAGAAGGCTTGCCAGCCTGAGGCTCTCCAGGGCCTCTTCATCGAGAGCCAACTCACGGCCTATGGCAACGGTATATTTCATCACACGTTCGGAGTGGCCGCTGGTGTAACTGTCTTTCGCGTCTATCGCTCTGGTCAGAGAAGTGATAGTGCTTAAAAAAAGGCTCTTCATCTTCTGATATAGCCTGGCATTCAAAAGCGCTATCGCTATATTATTGGAAAGCGTGAGCAGCAGGTCTTTATCTTTTTTAATAAATTTATGCCCTGGACGCCCTCTGTTACTTACCATCAGAGCGCCCACAACTTTTCCCCGCGTCTCAAGGGGAACCGCCAGAAAAGATTCCATCGGGAACTTTTCACCCGAAAACGGAATTTTTTTAAATTTAAATGCCGCGTTTTTGTGGATATCATCTACGGCGAGAGGCCTTTTGCGCTTCGCCATATAGTCGATGATCACTTCCCATCCGCCCATAAGCCTGAGATTGTCCATTTCATCTTCGCTGAAACCGTCCGCGGCGGACAATATAAAACGTTCCGAGGGCTCGTCCATTAAAAATAAGGCGGAGTGATCAGAACCCGTCGATTTGCGCAGCTCTCTCAATACAAGCTTGCTGACCTCATCCGGATCCATCGATGAATTCACAACCCGGCTCACTTCGAGTAATATCTTACCTGCCTCGTACTTACGCCTCTTTATCATTCTCTTATGCCACCTTTACGACTATGATCGTTATATCATCGTGCTGGATGGACCTGGGCTCAAAGCGCCGCACATCCTTCTCTATTTCGTCCATTATCTTATCTGCCGATAATAACCTGTTCCTTTCAGCCGCAAGTAAAAGCCTCTCTTTGCCGTACATATCGGCCTTCGAGTTCATAGCTTCAGTGACGCCGTCAGTGTAAAATATGAACGTGTCACCCGAGCCAAAATTCGTCCGGCCTCCGGAGTACGGGCCTTCAATAAGGCCGAGCGGCGCCCCGTCGTCCACATCCAGAAATCGCGCCTGGCCTTCCTTCTTAAGGTATAACACGGGAAGATGGCCGCCGTTACCATAAATAAAAACCTTATTTTTCATATCAAATACCGAATAAAAGACCGTGACGAAAAGATTCGAGGTCGATTCCTTCATGAGTTTTATGTTAAGATTTGCCAGCACCTCCTCCGGTTTCGCGCCCGGTGAAGCGAATGTGCGAAACGCTCCTACAGACATCGCCATGAAGAGACTTGCCGGCACGCCTTTGCCGGAGACATCGCCTATCATCACGCCAAGTTTATCATCCGCAAAAGATATAAAGTCATAAAGATCCCCTCCCACCTGACGGGCGGTGAACATCGCTACAGATACGCTCAAACCCCCGATCGACGGCGTCGATTTCGGAAGAAAACTATCCTGTATTTTTTTAGCTATCTGAAGTTCGCTTTCCATCAGGAGCCCCTTTTTCCATTCAGACACATACTTGTATAGCGTAACTGAAAGGTTCAGCATGACAATAATAATGACGGGATACATAACATCGATCCAGAATCCGTAAATATTGAATAGGAGCATGCTTGCCAGCGCCAGCAGAAATAATACGGAGAATAGATAAATAAGGCCTTTCATGGGCTTTGTCTTGAGGATAAGAACCGTCATGAGGGCGGATAAAAATATCAGTATCGCCAGATTGGCTGTCTGTGAAGCTCTCCGTATGAAACTATTTTTTATCAGAGAATTGATAACGTCAGCATGCATACCCATAGCCGGATACATCGGATCGAACGGGGTGGGATGCAGATCGACCGTACCTATGGCGGACAAACCGACTATACAGATCTTATCTTTCAGTAAGGAAAGATCGATAATGGGTTTGTCACCGTTAATCTTAGCCAGATACGATTGGATTATATCAACGTAAGAATAGTGCCGGTAGCTCTTCCCCCATCCGGCCGAGTAATTGACTATTATGGCTGAATCCTCGTCAAGAGGCACTTCGATTTCACGTCCCAGGGCAAGATATCTACCCGGCGCAAACTTCATATCCTTCTGCGATATGCCGAGATAATCACACCCTGCCAGAAGCGACAGGTAGGGCGAAAGCGCATTGTCGTTATGCCGGATGAATGCGCTTGCTCGTCGGAATTTGCCATCTATGTCCGGTATGATATTTATGTGGCCGATGCCTTTGGCGGCAGAGTTAATGCCTTCGAGACACCGGGCCGCGTAAGCGCCGGCGTAAGGAATCGTCCTGAGGGCCTTCACGTCAAGATCAAATACCACCGGAAAATAAACGTTACCGGCTTTCGCTATCGCTCTGACAAATTCCGCATCTTTGTCAGAGGGTTCACTGAAAAACAAGTCAAAGAGTATGATCGACCCGCCGGATTCTGAAATAGCTTTTACGAGGAGGGTGTGATAACTTCTATCGAAAGGAAAACGTCCGAGTTTTTGTATCGTGTCATCGCCGATCTCTATTATCACTATCTTATCCGAAGCGGGAATGTTCCCGCGGATAAGAAATCTAAGGTCGAGCGTCTCGAGCTCATAACTATCCAGGATACGAAAGTATGAACCGGCAAGAATAGCGAACGCTATTACAGCGAGGGAGATGAAGCCTGTTATTTTTCTAAAGGATTCTGTCTTCACATATTTATTTTAACAGATCAGCAAGAGAAGCATCTCTATGATAACGTAGCGCACCTTTAAAGGTGCGCTACGATAGGAGGGTCTTCTGTGGCTAAACTGTTATCTACTCCTTACCTTTCATTAAAAGCTTCCACGGATGCTGCTTGATATCCGAGCTGAAGTCTTTAAAGTTCACGGCCGTCTCTTCCAGATTTCCCGCTATGGCATTTATGCGCGAAGCGTTATCTTCTATCACACCATTGACATTCTTCGTAAGGGATTTGACCTCGGCCAGCATCTTGTCAAGATTCTCGGCTATGCCTTCAGCCTTCTTCCAGATATTTCTCGCTTCTACGGGATCCTCGCTCGCCACGGTGCCGCCTTCTTTTATATAAGGTTTGTCCGCGGAGCCCGGCGTGATACCCAGATAAGCATCGCCTATCATGCCCGATGTGGCTATAAAGGCTACAGAATCCTCATGTATCCTTGCCTTATCACTGACAGCGATAATCATCTCGACCTTCGTTTCCGGAGTATATTGAAATTGTATCTTCTCGACGCGCCCGACCTCAATTCCGGCAAGCTTCACTATGGCGTCCTGTTTTACGCCTTCGGCGTAATTGAAACTCGTTTTTATCCTGTACAGCTTGCCGGCGGTGGAATCGGTCGTCTTATAGTAAAATAAGACTACTACGGCTATAGCGGAGGCTACTATTATCCCTGCTTTGATCTCATTATTCATCTTCATATCATTCTCTCTCCTCTTAACGTTTCATATTTAAGCGATCAGGCGCTCCAGATAGTCGTCCTTCTGCCGGAAGAACTTGATCGGTCCGTCCGGGCTTCCGCTTATGAACTGCCGCACCATCGGATTCTTTGAATTTTTTATCTGCTCAGACTGCCCGACCTCGAGGACTTTACCCTCATAAAACATCGCGACTCTGTCAGCGATAGAGAAGACGCTCTTCATGTCGTGGGTCACGACCACGCTCGTTATATTTAACTTCTTTGACAGATCCACTATCAGCTTATCGATCACACCGGCTACTATAGGATCCAGGCCGGCTGTCGGTTCGTCGTAAAATATGATCTCCGGATCCATCGCTATCGCCCGCGCAAGCCCCACCCTCTTTCTCATGCCGCCCGAAAGCTGGCTCGGCACCATATCTTCAAATCCCCTGAGCCCCACCATCTCAAGCTTCATCTTCACCACTATATCTATAACGCTCTTATCCAGTTTCGTATGCTCTCTCAAGCCGAGGCTTACATTATCTCCGACGGACATCGAATCAAAAAGGGCGGAAGATTGAAAGCACATCCCTATCTTCATCCTTAATTTATCCATTTCGTCCTCATTTAAAGAGCTCAGGTCTTTTCCAAGAAGATGCACTTTCCCTGAATCCGGCTTAAGGGCTCCTATGATGTGACGCAGAAACGTGCTCTTACCGCAGCCGGAACCGCCCATTATTACGAATGTCTCGCCCTTGTATATATCGAGGCTTATTCCGCTCAGGATCGTCCTGTCGCCGAACTTCTTAACTATATTATCCGCCCTTATTATCACTTCTCTATCCATATGCTCCGGGATCCGTCCTTTACTGGTTGGCAAAGAAGAATATGCCCGTAAGTATGCAATCAAAAAGAATTATCAGTATAAAACTGGTCACGACGCTAAGGGTGGTAGCCCTGCCAACGCCTTCAGCTCCGCCCCTGGCCTTCAACCCCATATAGCAACCGATCATCGATATTACAACCGCAAATGTCACGCTCTTTACAAGGCCGGTCCAGACATCCTTCCATGCCATGTACTTAAACGTAAAAGTCATATATCTGTAAGGATCGAGCTTGAGATTGAATACTCCGACCAGGAATCCGCCGAATATGCCTACGATATCGGCCAATATAGTCAGGCACGGCAGCATTATAAGGAGGGCCAGAAAACGCGGCACGACGAGATATCTGATGGGATTAAGCGCCATGGTCTCAAGCGCTTCGATCTGCTCGCTAACCTTCATAGTTCCCAGCTCAGCAGCGATCGCGGCTCCAACCCTGCCGGCTACTACGAGAGCCGTCAGGACGGGGGCAAGCTCCCTGGCGAGGCTAACGGCAACCATGGGCGCCACATATATATTCGCGCCGAATTTACCGAGCTGATAAGCACTCTGCATAGCGATCACAATGCCGGTGAAGAAAGCCACGAAGCAAGTTATTATAAGGCTACCGGCCCCTACAAATACCATCTGATAAAATATACCCGCGCGCTTGGCCGATTTGCGTTTGACGGGGCCTATGATCAGCCAGGCTATGGTATCAAAAAAGAGCGCCGTCACATCTACGATGTAACTGTACACGCTCAGCACCACGGCGCCTATCTTTTCAAAAAAATTCATGTCCCTTACCTGTTAATGAGTTATACGAACGTCGAGACGGCCTCTTTCTCATCGGCTATTATCTCAAATAATTTCTCAAGCTTTGTTATTTCAAACAGGCTCTTTATCTTTGAAGACATATCCGAAAGCCTGAGCCTCCCCCCGTATGATCTCATATTCTTTAATATCTCCACAAGAGTCGCCAGGCCCGATGAATCAACATACGTTACCTTCGATAAGTTCACCACTATCCTGGGTGTCTTAGAGCTGATCAATTTATCAAAAGACTTCTTTACCCCGGGACTTGTATTGATATCAATCTCGCCCTCGACATAACAAACGGTCAATCCGTTTTTTATCTCTGTCTTCATCTGCATATTATCATCTCCCTCATTTTAATATCTTCGTCATAGTTATTTTATTGCCTTTTTCATTATATTCGATTTTATCCATAAGCTTTTTGATAAGATAAACCCCTCTGCCGGAATTTTTCAGCATATGGGGTTCGAGCGTGGGGTCGGCCACGTCCGTGCTATCGAAGCCGGGACCCTCATCGGCTATCTCCACGTTTAGCACGCCGTTATCTACCCAGTACACGGTCCTGACCGGTAATTTCTTATCGCAATGGTTCCCGTGGACCATCGCATTTCTTACGGCTTCCTCGACACACAACCTTATATCGAATAACCTGCTCTCATCCACACCATACCGGGCGAGACCCGATAGGATCTCCGAAGATACTTTATTTATGTATCTCGTTTCGCTCGGAACCTTTATAAGGGTCTTTCCGGACGGTTCTTTATGCCTCTTTAAAAACTCCAATGGACCTGATCTTGTCATATCTCATCTTTATCAGTTTGTCTTTTGGAATAACAGACAGATTCGCCAGTTCTTTCTTTATGACCTTCTTTATGTTATCGGCCGTCTCGTGCGGGTCTCTGTGAGCTCCACCGAGAGGCTCTTTCACCATACCGTCGATTATTTTCATTTCGATAAGATCTTTAGCTGTCAGTTTTAATGCGGCGGCAGCATCCGGTGAGCGGGAGCGCTCTTTCCATAATATGGCCGCACAACCCTCGGGTGATATGACCGAATAGTAAGCATTTTCGAGAACAAATATCCTGTCGCCGACACCTATACCAAGCGCCCCGCCCGAACCGCCCTCACCTATAACAAAGACTAATATCGGCGTCTTCAAGTCGGCCATCTCTCTCAGATTATACGCGATCGCTTCGGCCTGGCCACGCTCTTCAGCGCCTATGCCGGGATACGCGCCGGGCGTATCTATAAAAGTTATCACCGGCAGGTTGAACTTCGCAGCCAGATACATCACTCTCATCGCTTTTCTATAACCTTCAGGATTGGCGCAACCGAAATTCCTATTGAGATTCTCTTTTGTATCCCTTCCCTTTTGATGGCCGATCACGGCCACATTCTCACCATCTATCCTGGCAAGACCGCATATCATCGCCTTGTCGTCAGAAAAATGCCTGTCACCGTGGATCTCAATAAAATCCGTCATCATCATCTCGATGTAGTCGAGCGTATATGGCCTCTTTGGATGACGGGCTATCTGTACGCGCTGCCATGGAGTGAGATTTTCGTACACGTCCTTCTTTATCTGATGGAGTTTACTCTCCAGCGTCTTTATCTCGCCTGCAATGCTGATATCCTTATGGGATGTCAGGGACTTAAGCTCCTCTATCTTTCTCTCTAATTCTATAATGGGCTTTTCAAATTCAAGCCCGGGCATCATCGCCATAATACCGCTCCTAAAGTCAATCGACTATAACAACTTCTGTGCCTATAGGCACTATCGAGTATAACTCTTCGACTTCTTCGTTCTTCATTCTGACACAGCCATCGGTCACGCTCTTACCTATGGATTGCGGATCTATCGTGCCGTGTATACCGTAACTGGGTTTGGATATCCCCAACCATCTCGAACCCAGAACATTCTTCGGGTCGCCGGACGGAATGACCTTGCTGCCTGCCGGATACCACGGCGGGTCTACTATCCTGGTGATGATCTTAAATTTACCCGTCGGGGTCGAGGAATTCTTCCCCGTAGATACCCTGTATGTCTTAAACATCTTTCCATCTGCCTTTAACGTCAATATATTCTGCGACTTATCTATGGCTATGCTGAATTTGAGCTTCGTTATCTTCAGCTTCCTTCCATATTTCAGTCTCCCGTTTTTTAACGCGTTAGCCCTGGCTATAAGTCCGATTGTAGTATTGAATTTTTTGGCTATCCTGGATAATCCATCGCCTTTTTGAATTGTGTAAATAAACGATCCGGGGGTCTCTATGCCGGAAAATAAAAGTTTTATATTGGAATTTTCCGAAGCTTCCTGAGCTTTCAGAATATTACTTGAAGAAGGAAATTTTTCTATTATCTTTTTATAGGTATCATTTGATTTTAAAAGGTCCTGCTCTCTATCGTATTTGGAGGCGAGGCGCCAGTATGCGTCCTCTGAATCGTCCGATCCGGAGTTCTTCGTAATCATCTGATAGAGCGCGATGGAGAAGAAACATAAGAGCGCAACCAACACCGCAATAAGGGCGATCTTTTTATTCACAGTGAGCACCTTATCCCCTATTTATAAAGGAGTAGCGATACTACTATGCCAAGGCCTGCTCCTACAAAGACCTGAATGGGCGTATGGCCCAAAAATTCCTTTAGTTTCTCTTCATCCAGCTTATGTTTCCAGTATATATCGTCAAGCATTTTGTTCAATATCTCAGCCTGCTTGCCCGACGAAAGCCTTGTTGTCTGCGCATCGAACATGATTATAATGGTAAATGTAAGAGCAATCGCGAATAATGCCGAATCGAAACCATATGTGATACCTACCGAGGTTGATAGCGCAGTTACGCTTGCCGCATGGGCGCTCGGCATGCCGCCGGTTCCGACAAACCATCTGAAGTTAAAGCGCTTCTCTCTGAATATTCCGAGAACAACCTTTATGGTCTGGGCTATCGCCCAGGCCGCAAAAGATGTCAGGAATATGTAATTCTTACTGAATTCCACCAGGGGGTTCATAGTAGCTTTATATTATATTATACGGAATGGGGTAATTCAACGATAATATTCGGGTGAGTTGATCTCAGCCGCGGATAAGGGCGAGCGCCTCGGACCTGGTCTTCTCATTCTTACGGAATACTCCCCGCACAGCGCTCGTTATGGTCATAACGCCTGGTTTTTTAACGCCCCTCATGCTCATACACAGGTGCTCTGCCTCTATGACCACCAGAACGCCTTTCGGCTTCAATTTATTCATCATCAAGTCCGCGATATCCGTAGTAAGGCGCTCCTGCACTTGCAGGCGCCTGGAGAATGTATCTACCACTCTTGCGATCTTGCTTAAGCCCGTTACCCGGTTATTGCTAGGTATATAAGCGACATGCGCGCGGCCTATGAACGGCAAAAGATGATGCTCGCAGATCGAATATAGCGGGATGCCTTTCAGGAGCACTATTTCGTCATGTTCTTTCTCAAACACGACCTCGAGCTCTTTTTCCGGATTAACTTTGGTGCCTCCCAATATCTCCTCATACATATCGGCAACTCTGGCGGGCGTATCTTTTATATCATGGCGGGTTATATCTTCTCCTATAGCCAGCAGAATCTCTTTAACCGCCTTTTCTATGCGTCTCTTATCCATTAAATCCCCCTGTTATTTCCCTATACAGAACCTTTCGAAGATCCTATCGAGGATATCATCCGAAATGTCTTTGCCTGTCACGAGCCCCAGCGCCATTATCGCTTCTTTCAGGTCGATCGCCGCGATCTCATACGGCTCATCCGCTTTAATCGCTTTTTTAACTGATAGCATACTCATCAGAGCTTTGTCAAGAAGCTCCTTATGACGCGCGTTACTGAGTATCGCCGATTCTCCCTGAGTAAATCCTCCCGACCATACCGCATCCACCATCTCTCTTTCCAGGAGATCTATGTTTTTTCGCTTTTCCACGGATATCTCGATTGGTTTATATCCGCTTAAAGACCCCAGGATCTCCTTTGTATCGATCTTTTTGGCAAGGTCCGTCTTGTTTATTACCACGATTTTCTTCTTACCGGCGCACATCTTTATGATATTACGGTCGGCATCATCTATCTTCATGGAATGGTCCAGAACCAATATCGCGATATCCGCCGCCGCGAGATACTTCCCGCTTCTGGCCATACCCTCTTTTTCCAGTGGATCTTTCGTGGTAATTATTCCCGCCGTATCAACGAGCCGCATGGGTATGCCTCTTAAGGCTATCATCTCCTCGATCGCGTCACGGGTAGTACCGGGTATCGAGGAAACTATGACCCTGTCCCTTTTTAGGAGCAGGTTCATAAGGCTCGACTTTCCTACATTGGGCTTACCGCATATTACCGCGAGCACGCCTTCCCTGAGTATCGATCCTTTGTCGTAAGTGCCGATCAGCTTTTCCAGCCCGGTAATCGTTCTATCAATACTCTCCGAGAGTTTAGCTTTGTCGGGAACGCCTGTATCTTCTTCGGAAAAATCTATGGCTGCCTCGAGCTCTGACGCCATGTTCAGGGCCTCTTCCCTGATAGCGTTTATCCTACCGGAAAGCCCGCCTTCGAGCTGAGTTATCGCGACCTTCAGCGACTCTTCCGTTTTGGAGCGTATGAGATCGAGCACAGCTTCCGCCTGAGTCAGATCTATCCTGCCGTTCAGGAATGCCCTCTTTGTAAACTCTCCGGGGGCGGCTACACAGGCGCCATTTTGTAAAACAAGCTCCAACGTCCTCTTTATCGGCTGAAGCCCGCCGTGGCAGTTTATCTCCACTACATCTTCTCTGGTATAACTCTTCGGACAGCGCATAACTGTAACTATGACCTCATCGATGATCTCCTGAGTCTTTGGGTCTCTGATCTTTCCGTAATGCGTTGTAAACGGCGCGCTTCCGGAAAGCTTTTTACCCGAAGCCGGATAAAATATCTTATCCGCTATCGCGATACTTAAAGGGCCGCTTAAACGCACTATACCTATTCCTCCCTCACCCACAGGCGTAGATATGGCTGCTATCGTGTCGACCGCGTTTATCTTAATCATAGTCTTGATCTTTTACTAAAATTTTCCGAGCCTGGCCTACAACGAATAAAGAGCCTGTAACCAGTACCAGGTCTGACGGGCCCGCCTTTTGAATGGCTTTGTCAATCGCATCTTTAACATCCCGGGTTATGATCACATCCTTGGACTTGGGAGTTATTAACCCGTGTATGGCCGCCGGATCCATCGCCCGCTCGGCTATTTCAGACTTCGTCAATATGATAGTATCCGATATAGGCACCAGCTCTTTCAATATGCCTTTTATATCCTTGTCCTTCGAAACTCCCAGCACCAGAATGAGCTTACCGTATTTGAATAACTTTCTGACCGACCGCGCCAACGCGTCAGCGCTGGCTTTATTCTGCGCGCCGTCCAGGATTATACGCGGGCTTCTCTTTCTAACCACCTCGAGCCTACCCGGCCACGTTACGGATCCTATCCCTCTCCTTACAGCGGATTTTCCCACAGATACTCCGCTTAGACGCAAGCCCTCAATGACGCCTATAGCCACCGTCGCGTTGACCACCTGATGAAATCCCAGCATCTTCATGTGCAGATTATCATATTTTTCAAATAGCGCAGTGACGTTAAAAACTTCCCCTTCGTCGCTTGCGCTAAGTTCATTGAATTTGATATCACGGCCTACGAGCACAAGCTCGGCATTTTTCTCTGTGCATACTTTTTCTATTACCGAAAGCGCCTCAGCCTCCTGCGGCGCCGAGACGCAGATGCTGTCATTCTTTATTATTCCGGCCTTTTCGTATGCTATCTTCTCCAGAGTATCTCCAAGCATGCCTGTGTGATCAAAACTTATCGAGGTAATAGCGCATACCAGCGGCTCTACCACGTTGGTGGCGTCGAGACGCCCGCCCAATCCGGTCTCATATACTGCAAAGTCCACGTTCTCGGACTTAAAATGGATGTACGCAAGCACGGTATATATTTCAAAAAAAGAAGGCTCGTCATCGCGCATCTCGTCCACCGCCGCCTTTATAGTATCAAGAATACTGCCCAAATCGCCCTCGGATATCAGCTCATCATCTATCCGTATCCTCTCTCTGAAAGACGCAAGATGCGGAGACGTATAAAGGCCCGTCTTGAAACCCGCATTCTTAAGAATAGACTGTATCATCACGGAAGTTGAGCCTTTGCCCTTTGTGCCGGCGACATGAATAGCTCTTACCGCATCTTGAGGATCACCCAAAAGAGAGCATAGCCTTCTCATCCTATCGAGTTTACAGGAGAGATTGTAGTCGTAAGAGTCCTTCTTTTCGAGATTGACGAAGCGATTGAGATATTGTAGGGCTTCTTGGTAGGTCATGCTTAATGCTTGAAGTGCCTGACTCCGGTAAAGACCATCGCGATGCCGAGCGAATCGGCCTTTCTGATGACCTCGGCATCCCTTATCGAACCACCCGGCTGTATTATGGCTATTACGCCGGCTCGGGCTGCAGCCTCAATGCCGTCCTCTTTGGGAAAGAAAGCGTCACTGGCCAAAACCGAGCCGTTTGAGCGGCCTCCGGCTTTTTGCGCGGCGATCATCACCGAGTCCACTCTCGACATCTGGCCGGCGCCCACACCGACGGTCTTTGTGCCGCGGCAGAGCACGATCGCGTTCGACTTTACATGCTTTGCGACGATCCATCCAAAAAGAAGCGACTCGAGCGCTTCTTTCGTCGGCCTGGCTTTGGTAACATATTTAAGATCGGACTCTTTAAGAACGCACATATCCCTATCCTGAACAAGGATCCCGCCTGCGACTTTTTTCATATCCGGACACGCCTTACCGGTACTCTGTCTGAAATTTTTCATTTCAAGCAGCCTGAGGTTCTTCTTCTTCTTTAAAGCTTCGAGCGCATCGGCGGCATAAGACGGCGCTATTATGCATTCTACAAAATCAGCCTCTGCCAGAATGGTATTTGCCAGATTCAGGTCAAGAGGCGCGTTAAACCCGACTACGCTTCCGAAAGCGCTCAAGCGGTCACAGTCCAGAGCATCCATATACGCTTGCTTAAGCGTCAATGCCTGCGCCGCTCCGCAGGGATTGGTATGCTTCATTATGACCGCCGCGGGAGAATTAAATTCTTTTACCATTTCAAGCGCCGCATTAAGATCGATTATATTATTGAATGACAATTCTTTTCCATGCAGTTGCGCCGCCGAGGGCATGCCGGGCTCATCTGCTGCCATATCTTTATAAAAAGCCGCTTTCTGATGCGGGTTCTCGCCGTATCGCAGATCCTGGATCTTCTTGTAATTCAGCGTGATTGAATCCGCAAAAACACTGTCTTTACCGGAATGGGAATCCGGGACCCGTGATTTTAAATGATCGTAAATCGCCGCATCATACGTCGAGGTCCTCGCGAATACTTTCATGCCCAGATCGGCAAGAAGTTCATCCGAAATATTGCCGGACGTCTTCTCCATATCCTCTATGACCCTCGTATAATCGGCGCTATCGCATATGACACAGACAGACCTATAATTCTTTGCCGCGCTTCTGAGCATCGACGGCCCGCCGATATCGATATTCTCTATGACCTCTTCGAGCTTTACATGCGGCTTAGCCGCAGTCTTTTCGAACGGGTATAGGTTCACGACCACCATATCTATCAGGCCGATTCCGTTTTTTTTCACTGTCTCCATATGCTCTTTATTGTCCCTTAGCGCGAGAAGTCCGCCATGGATCTTTGGATGAAGCGTCTTTACTCTGCCATTCAGCATCTCCGGAAAACCGGTATAGTCCGACACATCCTTTACGGGGATACCAAAGCCTGCTATAGCCTTTGATGTTCCACCCGTAGATATGATCTCTACCGCGAATTTATTCAAAGTTTTCACAAGGCCTTCCAGTCCGGCCTTATCGGATACGCTTACGAGAGCCCTCTTTACCTTCATCTTTTCGCCTTCCCCTGGTTAGCTACCGCTTCCATCGCTTTCTTAACTTCTTCCGGATCACCTATATAATAACTCCTGAGCGGCTTCAGATCGTCCGTCAGTTCGTATACTAACGGCAGCCCGGTGGGAATATTCACTCCCACTATCTTGTCATCCGGTATGTTGTCCAGGTATTTAACGAGTGCTCTTAAGCTGTTGCCGTGGGCGGCGATTATCACCCGCTTGCCCGACTTGACCACCGGAGCGACCGTTTCATGCCAGTACGGTAAGAATCTCTCCACAGTGTCCTTCAGGCATTCCGTTAATGGAAGCTCTTTATCGGACAGGTCTTTATAGCGCGGATCGTTACGAGGGTTTCGAGGATCACCCTTTTCAAGGACAGGCGGCGGAATATCATAACTTCTTCTCCACGCCAGTACCTGATCTTCGCCAAATTTCGTAGCCGTCTCGGCCTTATTCAGCCCCTGCAGAGCCCCATAGTGCCGTTCATTGAGCCTCCATGAATTATTTACGGGTATCCATGCAAGATCCATCTTATTGAGAACGGTCCATAGTGTATATATGGCTCTCTTCAATACCGATGTGTAGGCCACGTCAAAGGTAAAGCCCTCTCTCTTTAGCGCTTCGCCGGCTTTAAGGGCCTCTTCCCTGCCTTTATCGGAAAGGTCGACGTCGGTCCAGCCCGTGAACCTATTCTCTTTATTCCAGGTACTCTCACCGTGACGCAACAGCACAAGTTTCTTCATCGTTCTCACTCCTTGGAATTTATCTTAACATAAAAGAGCCCCAAGCGCCAGCGCATCTGCCATGAATTCTTTTACACGCCCCGGGCAGCGCTTTGCAGCTGTCCGCGCACCAGATCTCTAAGGCCGGCGTAATCGGCGATCTTTAAATTTGACGTATCGACCGGAGGAAGCACTTCCAGCTTTCCGACTACTTTTGTATTAAAGATGAAGCCGCCTTTAGGAATAGCTTCTCTGGTACCGCCGATTAATATGGGCAATACGGCCTTGCCCTCTTTTATGGCGAGCTTAAAAGCTCCATTTTGGAATTCGCCTATCTCGTCGGTAATACTGCGCGTACCTTCCGGAAAGAAGAGCATTGAAGTGCCGCCTTTAAGACGCTCAGCGGCTTTTCGATAAACTTCCTTTATGCTGCCAAAATTTCCCCGGGAGATCATAATATGTTTATTGACCCAGAGCAGGCCGCCGATAAACGGCACCCTGAGAAGTTCCTCTTTGGCCACCCACTTAAAGTACATACGCGTCTGGTATATTATGACTATGTCGGCAAGGCTCTGGTGGTTGGCTACTATAACGTATGTCTTGAGAGGATCTATATTTTCCAAACCATTTACTTTTATAGTCCAATATGGGTTTAAAGCTATGATCGCATTCGACCACCAGAAACACTGCGCGTGGATTATCTTTTCTTTATCGGGAAACGGAAAGAGCGCAATAGACAGGATAAAGCTTACAAGAAATGCGGCTATCGTAATTATAACGCCCGCGATCCATATCAATATCGATATAGCCAGTCTCATGCAGCCGATCCTCTTATATGGTGTGATCGATGTTGACGGCAGCGTTCGGACATACCGGTACCGCATATATCGTAGCCGGTAAAGGATAATCCATCATGTCCTCTTTTGGCCATGCCTTAATGTAATCGGGCACAAGATCTGACATTGTAAGCACAGCATTCGCATTTGAGCCCGTATCTAGCACCCATGTATTGGTAACTATCTGGATCTGTTTCAGATTTGCTATGCAGGCGTTCCTTCGGGCAACGCGCCGCGCGGCCATAAAATTGGCGATAGCTATGGTTGCTAATAATCCTATGATCGCGACAACGGTTATTATCTCAATAAGAGTAAAGGCCCGTCTATCATCCCGCCTGATGACCATATTATCGCGCTGTCTTCACGTATGCTTTTATTATCTTCTGATCTACCGTGGGTTTACTTCCTGAATCAGCCGGCGACTTCTCTATCTTTTGCACCGCTTCATATCCGGAGGTGACGCTTCCGAATATCGTGTGGCGCATATTGAGCCATGAAGTTTCGGCGGTAGTTATAAAAAATTGACTGCCGTTCGTGTTCGGCCCGGAATTTGCCATAGCCAGGATCCCCGGCTTGTCAAAACGGACATCGGAACGCACCTCGTCGCCAAAAGGCTTACCCCAGATCGATGACCCTCCTCTGCCGGTTCCTGTAGGATCACCCCCCTGGATCATGAATTCCGGTATGACGCGATGAAAGATTATGCCGTCATAATAACCCTTTTCGACCAATTTTACAAAGTTTTCACATGCCTTAGGAGCAATATCCGGCATCAGAGTAAGCTCTATGATGCCTTGTGTAGTTTCTAATACGACGACTGTGTTTTCCATAGCCGAGAGATCTCCGTAATGGTTAGCGCTCATGAGCGCGAATAATAAAAAAGAAAGTACAAGTAAACATTTTCTCATAAATCGGCCGGCTCCTTTCTTGCTGCTCCACAATTCTACCACAGATCGCGTCACAAATAAAGGGCTCTGTCTATGCACATAAGACAGAGCCCTTAAACACTTAAATACTGTGAATCAGCTACTTCGTACGCAGGGATTCGCCCTTTGCTTTGGCGGAACCCTCAGCGATATCAGTAGCCATATCCTGGAAGACCGTTACTTTACTGTCACCGAGGTACTTCACCGCTTTGGTCGAATCAGCGGCCACGGGTTTTACAGCAAACCTTGCAGGCATCTTGCTGCCATTGATCTCATCGCTCAGGATCTGGAAAAACGACTTTTCCTGGGCCTTTGGCGTTTTCGAAGCGTCAACGGCAAACGCCGGCATCGCGTATAGCGCGATCGCCGCTATCACTACTGCTACTACTGCTATTTTCTTCATAATTGCATACCTCCCTTTTAACTGGTTATAGGTAATTATACACTCACAATCGTAAATTTGCAAGATTATTATATATGCAACAACATAAAGCTGTAAAGTTGCGTTTATTCTTCATTATATTTCCGCTCTTCAGCATCGTATGCTTTCATAGCCAGGTCGAGTTGGGTATAACAGGACTCTATCTTTTCCGCCAGTTCTTTTAGCTCCCTTGAAAGCTCGCTCCTTCGGATCGCTCCGAGGCCGCCCATTTTGCGCGAATCCTTCATCAGCTCCTCGTTCACCGATAACACTCTGGCCTCGAAAGAGATTATCTCATCCTCCAGGCCTTTGACCTTCGTTTTAAGAAACTTCAAGGATCTCGATCTCATCACGACAAACTCCGCGCGGGCTTTTCTTGTCATTTTTTTATTGTGTCCTTTTACCGCTCGTCCGGGGTCGGCATCCGGCTGGGAGGTATGCGCCGGCTGCGATGGAAGCACCGGCGCGCCTGACGGTCTGGACGAGGCCTCCTGAACGGAATGATGTTCAATCACCGGACCTCCAGGAGCCGCAGTAAGCTTATCATCATCTTCCCACCCGATACTCTCCAAAAAATCCCGATAATTGCCGGGATAAAAAAAGACCTTGTCATTCTTAAATACAACAAGCTTCGTCGCCACTTCATTCAGAAAATGCTCATCGTGCGCCACCACGAGCGCCGCGCCCTCGAAGTCTCTCACGGCATCCATCATCGCCTGACAGGATTCAATATCAAGATGGTGCGTAGGCTCATCTAAAAAAAGTATATTGGACGGCGCCACAAGGATCTTCCCCAGAAGGACACGGCTGCGTTCGCCGCCGGAAAGGACCTTGATCTTCTTTTCGGCATCATCTCCCGAGAACATCATAGCGCCGCATATTCCGCGCACGCGCGATTTATCGATAAATGCCCTGCCTAAAGCTATCTCCTCTTCTACGCTAAGATCATCGTTAAGATCTGCCGTATTCGCCTGTTCATAATAATCGGGCACCGCCGCCGTGTGCGTCTTAACGCTGCCGCTGACAGGCTTAAGCCTTCCGGAGAGTAACTTCAGGAGAGTGGTCTTTCCCTGGCCGTTCTTGCCTATGACGCAGATCTTGTCGTGTCTATTTACGGTAAAATTCAAACCGCTGATCAGATACGGCTCTTTGCCGTCGTATGAGAACGCGAGGTCATTCACATCCATGATCTGCTGGGCGCGGAATGGCTCATAATTGAACGCGAATGAAAGCGTGCGGATATTTTCAAGCTTATCCAGTTTATCCATCTTTGCAAGCTTCTTGATACTTGATTGTACTCCCTTGGCATGGCTTGCCTTTGAGCGGAATGTGTTGACGTACTCCATGACCTGCTTACGCTTCTTTTCATCCTGTATGCGCCTCTTCTCGTGAATCTCTTCGTTTTTGTATAACTGGGCGTAATATTTTCCGGTCGATCCCCTGGCCTTCCGCACCAGGCCTCGGTGTATTCCCACGATGTGCGTCGTCACACTGTCAATGAGATCCCTGTCGTGACTTATCACTATCAACTCATTCTTCCATAACCGAAGAAATTTCTCAAGCCATCGTATCGAGAGTATATCGAGAAAGTTCGTAGGCTCGTCCAGTAGGAGCATATTGGGTTCGGAGACCAGCGTCTTGGTCAGGGCAATGCGCATCTGGAACCCTCCGGAAAATTCCGATGGGTTACGGCTGAAATCCTCTTCACGGAAACCAAGCCCTGAGAGGATCTTCTCCACCTTCCATTCAGAGCCCATCTCTTCAGGGGCCAACCCAACGCAGCCTTCCTCCAGTACGGTAGGTTTGGTAAATTTAAGGTGCTGCCCGAGATATCCTATGGAGTAATTATTAGGCCGAAAGACCTTGCCGTCATCAGGATATTCTTCGCCTGTAATAATCCTGAATAGCGTAGTCTTGCCATGGCCGTTACGGCCCACGAGCCCGATCTTTTCACCGGCGAGGACATCAAAGTTTACGTCCGAAAACAGTTCCCGGGTGGCATATCGCTTGGATACGTTCTTTATCGATATCATATATTCATAGTTCCCTTGCTTTCCCATAAAAATAGGGCTGAACGGTTAAGTCCAGCCCTATTCTGAAAGCCAACGAGACTAAAAACCTATTTTACGACTTTTATAGTCTGCGCTTCGCCGCCTTTTTCCGTTACACCGACTTTATCACCGATCTTTAATTGATTTAAGGTCAGCGCATCCATGGTATAAGCCACGATCTTGGCTGTGCCTTTTACCGTGAACTTAGCGGTCTTTCCGACTTCATCGACAACAGTCACTGAACCATCGGCAATGCCCTTCGCGGGCTCTGCCACAGTAACGTTTACCACTTTACCGACAAATTCGCCGCTTTTTTCCACGATCGCCTTGCTTGCCTCACCTATGCCGCAAACTCCGCAATCAGCAAACGAAACCGCCGCAAATAGAGCAACTATACTGAATATAGCTACTCCCACAACTGCATAACGCACCAATTTCATACAACCCTCCTTGGTTAATTAGGCATATAGTACCCTATTTAAGGGCAGGTGTCCATTCGAAAATCACTTATGAGAAGACCGGAGACATGTTATTTTACTCCTTATTTCACCGCATTTTTCACATTCTACCCTGATATTGAAATTGTACGCATCGCATTTTTTGCATACCCACATGCCTTCCGGAGGGTTATTGATATGCCGTAATCTCTTAATATACGGAATAACTCCGTAAGCCATGACCGCATATCCTGATCCAAGTATTACAAGCGCGATCAATAGTTTTAAAAAACCCGGCATAGTGTAAAAAGGCTGCACGACGGCCAGGTCTATCCCATGATCTTTTAACCGATGCTGAACATATGCGTAAGCATCATCATAGTCTTCGATGCGGTAAGGGGTTATTCCCCGTATGAGAGGAGCGGATATCCTATAGCTTCCTTCGGATAAAGCCTTGAGTTTATTCAAATAACTTTTATAAAACTGCGCGGATAATTTATAATTACCGGTGTCTTCATTCGCCCTTGCCAGAAGAAAATCCGTCCCAAAATATTCCGGCCATATCGCGCGCGCCTTCAAAAGTTTCACTTTAGCTTTTTTCAGATCGTCCGCGGATATAGCGTATATGCCGGCCGCGAGGTTACGCACAAAAGCTTTTATATCGTTACGTATATTTTTGTCATCAGATACGTCATTCAATATGTCCAATTGTAAATAAAATCTTTTATACGAAAAAAACGGATCTTCAATATCAAGATATTTTGCAAAAGCGTTGATCGAGAACGCCAGGCATAACGCTATGATCCATACGGCTACCAATCGGTTTTTTTTCATATCCGCCCTCGACATCCTTAGCGCTTCCAATGATCCTGCTTCATGTACTACCCGAACTGCTCTCCATTCCTTCCTGTATGATTTCAAGATGTTTTTTTAAGTCGTCCGTGGAAAACGGCCATGCGGTCCTGCCGTACAGGGCCTGTTCTATCTCTTTATAAGCCAGTTTATTGATCCGGAAGTCGGGGATTTTGTTATCTATCTCCAGGCAATACCTCATAAGCGCAAGCTCTTTCTTTAACATGTGAGGCAGAAGAAACTGCTGTCGAACGGTCTTCCGGGCATTTTCGGAAAACGTTTTCCGCACAACATCATCATCCAGAATATGCCTGATCGCTTTTGCTATGCCAGGCACGTCATGCGGCTCAACCAGGTAGCCATTATGGCCGTCTATAACCTGCTTCACTATACCTCCCACCTTGCTGCCTATAACAGGCGTCCCCTGCCACATAGCTTCGGTGACAACGAGTCCGAAACCTTCCCGCGTAGAAATATGTATAAAACAATCGGCAACGCACATAAGCGACCCGATGACCTCATCGTTGTTCTCCACGTTAAGCAAGAGACGGATATCTTTTTCATCTTCCGCAAATTCTCTTATTTCTTCGTATGTTTTCATTCCCTCCGGATCATCGGTCGCGGAGTTCCCCACTATGACAAGGATGGGGTTCACCCCTTTCTTCAGGCCTGTCTTCGCGGCCTTAAAAGCCTCTATTATGGTCTTCTGGTTCTTATGGATATCGTACCTCGATATCGCGGCTACTATAGGCCTTTCGGGATCTATGTCATTCTCGTTAAATATCTCAGCGAGCGAGGCAAGCGCTTCTTCCCTGGTACGCTGCCTGTTCTTTTTTTTCAAAGGGTCTATAGATGGGCTTATTTCGTAGGCAGGTATCTGCACATTTTCCTTCATGAATTCTTTGGAGGAAAAGATCGCGCCCTCATATTGGTTGATATACGGCAGCAGGAAACGCCATATCCTGCGGCTGGCATGGGATGTATCTATATGACACCGCCATATAGTATGCCCATAAACGTTCCCGTTCATGATTATCGCCGCCGGCTGCGGATCGTGTATGGTAACCATGTGGCCCACCACCCTCACGTCACGCGTGTTCTGATCGATAGTATCAAGATAAGCGTGAAAGATCTCTTCAAGGGTTATTTTCTGGTTAAGGCCCTGCAGCAGGTTATGGAATTTTTTAGTCACGCTGAAAAACTCGTCGTTGCCCTCTATGACAAACCATCTGGCGTCGACCCCCAGCCCTCGCGCAAACGGGATCACGCTTTGCAGCATTTCGGCAACTCCTCCGCCTATAACCGTAGAATTCACATTGGCCCAGACCTTGTTCTTTAACGGATCTGCCATGAATCTGAGCTCTTCCAGGAGCTCTTTGTCAACGAACGGCTTATACTCGTTAATATCTACCGGCTCAAGCGGTACATATGTGTTTATATATTTTTTACTTTTGTCGTCAAACATCGTTCCGGCGACCTCCTTTTTTCAAAAAACCGCATAAAAAACATATCTTGTCTTTTGGATGCCTTCTCCTAAGACAATTTGTCCAGGATCGAGCCGAGCGACACCAGCGCTACAGTCGTCTGTTGATCGGATAATGCGTAGGGTATTATAACCGTATCGCCATGGACCATTGAGCCGCATGAATAGACTACGTTTGGGACATACCCGGAACGGCTTTCATCTATCCAATGGATAAGAGGCTCTTTCAATCGGCCGAGTACGCGCGAAGGATCCTCGCGGTCAAGCAGGGCCGCCCCGATCGAATATTGACGCATCGGCCCCACTCCATGCGTCAGCAAAAGCCACCCGCGTTCAGTCTCAATAGGAGATCCGCAATTTCCGATCTGCACAAACTCCCAGGGATATAAAGGCTCCATGATCGGAACAGCTTCATGCCAGAAATGGACATTATCGGAATACATGAGGAAAAGGTTCTCGTTATCGTTGCGGGAGATCATCGCATAACGGCCGTTTATCTTACGCGGAAACAAAGCCATTCCTTTGTTGACAGCCGCGCGGCCGTTCAAAGTGATCATCTTGAAATGGGTAAAATCTTCCGTCTCCATTAATTGCGGAAGGATGAACTTCCCGTCATACGCCGTATATGTGGCATAGTATCGTCCGCTACCGTTATCATCTCTAAAAAAGACGAAACGCGCATCCTCTATGCCATTCTGCTCGCTCGGGGAGAACGGGAATAGAACACGCTCTGAGAGAGGCGGCGACGGATCGAAGGATGCCTCGTAATTACATCTGGCAAGCCACATGATCTTTTCGCAGGTAAGCCTGTCCGTCTGAGTTATAGGATCATGTCCGGCTTCATAGACCCCGACATTATCCTGCAAGGTGCCCATCTTAAATTCGTCCGGCAACGTATCCATAATACTGCTTGAGCAGTCGTTCGCCAGCCCCATTTCGTAGAGCTTCCCGATGAAACATATCTTGTCGTAAAGCGCACTGGGTTTCAGTTTGGCGGTACAAGCTAAGCCGGAATCCTTGTCAATTATGACAGACCCGCCTTTATCTATTATCCCGGAACGGAATGTCAACGCAGAGATATGCCCTTCGCCTGTTGCGCGCAAAGAAATAATAAAACGCAAGGATCCTGCGGGAAGATCGGATTGATCGGGATGCGCCACAATGGAAGGATTGAAGAGGGCCGTTGATTCGTATGAACGCTCGCCGATGAAATACGCCCCGATGAGAAGTATGCGCATTTTTGAAGGCGCGAGATCAGGAGGCATATATGCCCGGATGATCTCATATTGGCGCGCGAGGATAGCATCGAGATTATGATGTCTGGAGGAAAAATCGCGCTCAATTTTAGTTAATTCTTTTTCGGCGGCGGATTCATCGAGCGCCATCACGCGCGAAACGATCTTTGGGATGCGCGAGTGATCACCGGGGATATACGGCCTGATGATGACACATTCACGATCCGGACTGATGACCACGCCGGTATTCTTTATCATTCCTCCAGGGGCTCCTTAAGGCTTTCGAGGACATTTCCCATCTGCGTCATCTCGGCCAGCGACAAAAAAAATGAAAGCGTGGATTCAGCGCCTTGATTACGGTTTACCCTATTTACATGAAGCCCGTCACAGCAACCCCCGGTCACCGGGTCGTACAAGGAAATGCCGAGATCGTTGCTTCCGAGGAACCATTGAAATACTTTTGAGGCCTCATCACGCCACATCTTGTCTTTTGTGATGCGATAGGCTTCGAGACATGCCGAAATAGTAGCGTGGGCTTCTATCGGCTGCTGATCAAAGAGAGGCTTTACGTCGCCACGAGTGTACGTGCCGTCCGTACCTACCGGCTCAAAATGGCCGCGAGCAGAAGTCTGCACATTTACAAGCCACTTTAGCGCCTCCAGCCCGGCTTTTAGTATTTCCTCGTTATTCAGGTCGTGTCCGCTCGCCAGGAGCGCGTGAGGTAATTTGGCGTTGCAATACGCCAAAGATGATTCAAACCATAGCCATTGCGCATTACCATGCGCCTTATAAAGATCATGAAGCCGCGCAGCGAGTGTCTGCAGATAACTACGGACAAGCCTGTCTCCGGGGAAACGCTGTAGGTACTCATGTATACCGAGCAATATGAAAGCCCATGCGCGCGGCGAAGTGAATGACACTGAAGACGCAAGGGCCTTTTCAAACAGCTCAACCGACATCTGAGAAAATCCTTCGTTTTTAAATTGGCCGATGCAGGAACCGAGAGCCCATAGCGCCCTGCCATGGCAATCTTCGCTGGGCACCCCTTCTTTCCAATTTCGCTGGAAAGTAAGGAAATTCCTAAACCGGAGGATAGACGGGTCCCAGGCATACATGACAAATCCAAGGTATCGGCTCGCGAGATCGCTGATCTTAATAGGATTTATGGTACCTAACCCCTCGAGTAAAACCGTCAGGATGAGCGCCCGGGCATTGTCATCCGTGCAATACCCTTCTGAAAAGTTCGGGACATTGAACGTGGCGTGCTGGAAGATCCCGATGGAATCGGTCATCCTCATGAGATGGTCGAGCTTTATATCCGGTAATTCGGGAAACTGCTGTTCAAGAGAATGCATTGTTATCTTTTTTTGCGTCACGATAGGGCTCTTCATCTTCGCGTCTTTGAATACCGACGCGTATTTTGACACCACATTGTTCCATGTCATCTCGCGGCCCAATATATAAGCGTTCTTGCGCATCGAGTTACGTTCGTTTTCGTTCATGATAAGCTTTTTAATCGCTTGTCCTGTCTCTTCCGGATTGTTGAAAGACACAAGGATACCCTTGCCGTCACCGAGCAATTCGGCGGCATGCCAATAGGGAGTTGAAATAACCGCATTTCCTACGCCGAATGAATAGGCAAGCGTCCCGGAAGTTATCTGCGCTTCCTGCAAGTACGGAGTGATATAGATATCAGCGATTACAAGCAGTTCCTTAAGTTCTTCAGGGGACACAAACCGGTTATGGAAAATGACATTCCGCGAGATCTTTAGCTCATCGCAAAGACGCTGCAATAAAAGCCTGTACGCTTCACCTTCATGCCTTAACAGATTTGGATGCGTAGCGCCGACGACTATATATACGGCGTTAGGATGATCTTTTATAATTTCGGGAAGCGCCCGCAATACAACCTCAATGCCCTTGTGCGGAGCAAGCAGCCCGAACGTCAGGAGGACGGTCTTGCCTTCCACCCCATATTGTTCTTTGTAAAAACTGGGATCGATAAAAGGAATGTCGGGTATTCCATGGGGGATCAATAATATTTTCGAATTATCTACCGTGTATTCAGACTGAAGAATATCTACAGCCTTTTGCGTCATTACAACCACGTAATCAGACAGGCCAAGCAACTCGTTCTTTACGCGTCTCTGGCGCGAAGATGGATTCTGCAATATTGTATGAAGGGTCGTCACAATAGGCATCTTCAACTGGCGTAATAATGTCAATATGTAACTGCCCGCGTCTCCTCCGAAAATGCCAAATTCGTGTTGAAGGCAAACGACATCGATATTGTTAAGGTTCAGGAAATCCGCTGCCGCTTTATACGAGTCTATATCCTGCTCTTTGATCTCGAAACGTACGCGGTCCGGATAATTGTAGCCTTCCTCGATATCTGTTACGGGTATAGCGAGTACCTGCACAGAGGGATGAAGGGCTGCGAACGTCTCGCAGATATCTGTGGTAAACGTAGCTATACCGCAACGCCGCGGGAGATAATTACCTATGAATGCTATTTTCTTGATCTCATTGGCCATAATGTTTATTTTAGGCTGTCCTTTTTTATTACATGTACCGATTATAAATAAAAAGCCATCCGACTACACGTCAGATGGCGGCCCGACCACCTTACATAACACCTCCAGAGAATCACCTCTGAACCCAATTATCGTATCAGCTCACAATATTTATACTGCTCCTATTATACGGACAATTAACGTAAAAGCAAGGTTTATAAGTAGAAATCCTGATTCTCCGCCTATCTTACCCTCTTAAATTTTTTCGTATCGGTTAAACAGATAGGACACATCGCGCTGGTGACAGCATCCACAGCATTCCCGCAGACCGGACACACGTAAAAATCTTTCGAGAGACCTCTGGATATCGTCAGGTTCTTTAGCATCCCGGCATATAATTCGGCGTGAACACCTTCGGCGGCGCCGGCGTCTTCAAAAGCATCGATCGCATCTTCGATCTTTTCCTTTTCAGCTTGCTTAAGGAATGCGGGATACATCAGATCTTTTTCGTATACTTCTCCCCTGAATGCCGATTCAATGTTCTCAGTCGTGCTATTCACCACCGGAGTCTCAATAATGGCATTCGGTGTTCCTCCAAGCTTCTTGATTACTTCGCCATGACGCTCATAGTGCACCTGCTCTGCCGCCGCGGTCGCCCTGAAAAGACTGGCAGCTATGTCATATCCTTCCTCGTTAGCTTTTTTGGAAAAGGCTATATAACGCGCATTGGCATTGACCTCTGCATTATACGCGGTCATAAGGTTATCGAGTGTCGTTGCTGAATTGTCAACAGGCTTTTCCTGGGCATACACACTGGTAATACTTATACATACCGGCAATAAAAATAACATCACTCCGAATACCACCGCAAAACCGCTCTTCTTTGTCAGCATATCCCCTCCCATGTTATTTTGGCCGCTTTTTGGGCACCGGCAGAGAGCATGTTACAACTTAACTTGTTTTATGTCAAGGGATTACCCCAAAATGTTCTCTGAAACATTTTGGGGTTTCCATAGGTACTGTTTAGGCGCCGAATTAAATATTACAGCGACCATCGTTCGCCAACCAATCTTAAAATAGATACCCTACTATCAACCTTGTTTGCATGTCATCCGTCTTTTCATTAAGACCAAAGACTGCGCCTAAAGCAATATAGGCTTTTTTCGGTTTGATCGTATAGGATATGGTCGGTCCGACAGAATATTCACCATCCGTATAATTACCCTTTGTCTCGGCCCCGATCCTGAACATAGGTGTTATTGCGTAACTTATGCCGGCTGTATATCCATACTCCGCCTTGCCGCCTGATTCAAGCTCCTGTTCAAATATCTGATTATAGGATATATTGAATCTGCCTATGTCTTTTGCAAGGACCAACTTTTCCTCAAGCTCGTTAGGCTCCTTGAAATCGCCGGGCCGTATATATTCGAGATACAACAAGATGTCAATAGGTAAGCTGTCCTTTTCAAGGACTCTATACCTTCCCCTTATTTTGAAACCGTCATATTCGAAAGTGCTAGATTCATAAATGTTAGATTGTTTAAACATCTGATACATACTTACATCAAAATGATCTGTTATTCCATACTCCAGCTCAATCTGTGGCTTCCAGTAATTTGGAACCGCTCTATCGAGATTCGGCTGCTCCTCAGTTAAATAAAACTCTGTTTCGAACCATCCTTTGGGCATGGTCTGATACTCATATGTCCAAACATAGCTTCTTTTATCCGCATAACTGTTTCCAGTAACCAGCAAAATCAAACAGATCGTTAACACCGCCAAGCAAATCGCTTTGAATTTTGACATATTACTCATCCTTTCTTATTGAAATACATTTTCAATAATAGTTCAAAAAAAACACTACTTATGCACCGAGCATTTGCTGCATATACCGAATATCTGTAATTTATGCCTGAGCGGGATAAATCTATTTTCCTTTGCTAGCCTTTCCTGGAGCGCTTCTATTTTAGGCTTCACAGCTTCTGTATAATTGCCGCATTTAACACAGACAAGATGATCGTGATGTTCATGCCCGTATTGATGTTCATATCTAATTATGCCATCTCCGAAATCCACTACATTACAGAGTCCTGCCTCCGAAAAAAGCTTCATCGTTCTGTATACGGTAACGTATCCTATGTTTGGATTCTTCTTCTTCACAATTTTATGTAATTCATCGACTGAAAGATGTCGCTCCACAGACAGGAAGATTTTAAGTATCTCTTCCCTCTGAGGCGTATATCTTAAGCCCTTTTCTCTTATATGTTTTTCGAGTATATCAAACTCGTTTTTCACAACTACCTCCACATGCTATTGAAATGTATTTTCAATAATATCAAGACGGATAATATTTGTCAAGGAAATATTTTAGTTTTGAGTTTCTGGGGTCAGGTCCGAAAGGGACGGATCTCAAGTTTTAGTCGTCCTGCTGTGCCTCTGCTGTGCTTTTAAAGGAATACCAGGGCCATTCTACCTGTTATCCCCTGCTTTCCCCTATTAGGTCTGGACATTTTTCTTGAAATGTCCGACCATCCCGTGCCTCTGGCACGGGATATGCTGTAGCTTCGCTTTAGTTGTCTGCCCTACGAAGCACCATGTTGTCTAAACATTGATTGCGAAGTAGGGAGGGCAAAGGATGGGCACAAAAAATGATCAAGTATTGTTTACGAATATGCGTTTCAGGGAGTTGCCGAACCTCTTTTTTTTCATTTCTCTGAATATTACACTTTTTAACAAACTCGGGCCTGCTACTATAAATATGGCGATTTCATTAAAAGTAAAGAATTTCACTACCAGGAATTTTTTCACTATTTTTAAGATCTGGAGCGGCGTATAGAATGAAAATTTAATTTGTCTGCCTATTTTTTTCAGAGATGCGTGGCTAAAGGTGTCTGAATAGAGCTCACCCCTAGCGGTAACGTGATACCCTGGTGTATTTTCCGCAACTTTCCTGAGTGGAGAAAACTTCTCAATGCGAAGCTTCTGGAATGTGATAGAGTCTAGGCTTATCTCCCTTGCGAACTTGGCTATATAGAGCATCTCTTTCTCAGTCTCTCCTATGTTGCCATAGATAAAGTAACCATGATAGTATATCGGATATTTTTTTAATACCTCAAAGCATCTTCTTATCTCAGCCGAGTTAAAGCCTTTATTGAGCTCAACCAGTATATGATCATGCGGAGATTCTATGCCCATAAAGAGCATCTTGAACCCCGCCTTGACCATTTTGTCCAGGAGTCTGGGGTACTTGGCTATTTCGATACGAGCTTGCGCGATGAAACGCTTTTTTATTTTACGGGCTATTATCAGATCGCAGATCTCTTCCGATCTTTTTATATCCGTAAAAAAGTTATCGTCACTGAATAGTATGGTGTTGGCACTGATCTGGCCTATCTCAGTTACAACAGACTCAACACTACGTGCGGCATAGTCTCTTTTTTGACCCAGCGGGTTTAGATTGAATGTACAGAATTTGCAGTTATAAGGGCAGCCTCTGGCGCTTAAAACCGAATCAAACGTCAAGGCTGCCATGGCAATACCGTTTATTCTCATGTAATATTTATTTCGTCTTAGTGAGCGATCAGGCGAGCCTATAATATCCACATCCGGCAATGGCCTGTTTGCATTATGGACTATTCCCTGACTACCCTTGTAAGAAATACCTAAGATATTTTCACGAGATGTGCCTTTTAGTATCTCCTTTATAGTCTCCTCGCCCTCGCCCCTGACAATAATATCTATCCTCGGGCAAGCTCGGAACAGCTCTTCAACCTCTACTGTGGCCTTATAGCCACCCACGATTAAAGGTACGTTCTCCGGCAGCAGGTTCAGCAGTTCGCAGATCTTTTCAAATTGGCGATCCCACCCGACACTGACACATAAGATATCGATTTGGCTGCGTATAAAATCAATCAGCTTACCGGAGTCACATAGCTCTGTTTCGTATCGCAGGTCAAGAAGGGTCAATTTATCCACAAGGCCTTTGGCGCTGGAAGCCACATACTCAAGACCTGTAGGCGGAAATAGCCCCATGACACTTGTTGCCGTGTTTTCGATATAGGGGTTTAGGAATAGGGCATGTTTATATTTCATCTTTATTTCCGTGCTTTTTAGGGTTACCCTGTTTGGATGGACATGTCTGGAATTATGGCGAGAACTATGCCCGAAGCCTGCTATACGGTGAACCTCATCGCCTAAAAACTGTGTAGATTATATCACTTTATTATTAAAAATCAATATAATCCGGCTCGGAGAATATCAGGCTCTCCGCCGGATAATAGGTTACAACGTAACTCTTTTTATGTCAAAGGATTAAGGTGTCTGGATGTTTACCGATGCTTCTATTTGTTACTCGATGTTTTGGACTTGGATGGTCACAAGATGAACACAAAAAATGTTCACCTTTTCATTATCACATCGCTAAGTTCATGCGCAACAGGCGTTCTTTAATAATGTTAATAAATCGCTCTTTAGCCTCTTTCTTAATTTCTGATTTTTTAATTATTGTTTCCATTAAAGCTAAGTTCTTTTCAAATTTTTCATATCGAATTTTTACTGGTATATTTAAATACTCCGCCAATTTGTCAAAATCGTCTCTTTTTAATCCGTTCTTTTTACCGTTGATGGATAAGGCAGAGTCTTCTTCATCTGAAATCACCAATTTTGAGCAAATAATATCATAGGCTGGTGTTAAGCGAATGGTTTCCCTGTCCTTGCATGCAATTGAATAGTTCTTTAGGTGGGCGTCTCCATTCCCAATAATAAAATTAAAAACAACTCTCTCAAAAAATAATTGCACATCATATCCCGGCGCTGAAGATATTTCTTTTAACCTGCGTCCGATTTGCTCAACGGAACCTTTGTATTTATCTCCTGATTCTAGTATTTGAAAGAACTCTTCCTGGTGTATTTTAATACCAGATTCCCTGTCAAATCTTTTCACAATATATGCCCAACTTCCATCTTTTAAGGATAACAAACAATGGGGAGGAACATCGATCGTAAACTCTCCCGCCATATCCATACAACACTGCTCATTCTCAGGAATATTCGAAAAGGCTGCAGTTTGCGGTTTTAAAATATATTCTCCCCCTTCAGCAACAGAAATTAACGAATTATTTTTCCTGTCTAGCTTCATGGATAATTTCGGCTGAACCCCAGAAATAGACAACTTACCCGTGGTTTTCTGTGCCTTCAGGGAAACATCTTCCAGGCTAAATTCTATTGATGGAAGTTCAGTCTTATTAAACATCCCCTTAATAAGCTTCTCGTTCATTCTCATATTCATTTTATCTTTCGAACGGTTACAGCGCCAATTGTGTCTCCACTGGTAGCGCAAAGTAGAAGGCCGAACGAATCTTCCTTATCAACTTTTTGGGTAGCAGCAACGATATCTAAATACCAACCTTCCGGTAAGAGGCCTTTAAAAAAAGAAAACAACTCTTTAGACTCATAAGGCCTTTCCCTGGGAGGTAACGATACCGAAATAGGTATATTCTTTTTTAAAAATTCTTTATCATATTCAAAAAGATAGCCGTCTGCCGTTTCACTAATGTATCCGGCCAAATCCTTATCGAAATAAACCTGTCCTCTTCTAAAGTCTCTCATAATCCTGCCTCAAATTTGAATTATTATTTGCGGATTCGGATTTCGCTTGATCATTGCGCTCTATTTCCAAATGATAGCCCAAAAAATCCAAAACTTGATTAACTTTATCTAGTCGAACAGTGGGCTTACCCTCTTCCAGCTTTCTTAGAAAACGCAAGCCCACTCCTGCCCTTTTTGCAAAATCAACTTGAGTCAAGTGCAGTTTTTTTCGTAGATTCTTAATCTGTAAATTTATTGGAGTTTGTGTGGTCATGATAGAAATATACCACCTTTCGGGTATAATTGCAAGTATTATTTCATTTTTTATACCTGATAGGGAATATATAAACACTAATGGTCCTGAAAGGGTATAATATA
>JAHJHP010000051.1 GCA_018823705.1 Candidatus Omnitrophota bacterium
CATGTACAAGATAGCATTAGCCGATCAGGTCATGACTACACCGGCGTATCTATCGGCCATACAGGGCATCGCCTCATATATGACCGCTAACCCGACTTACACTATCGCAAACTTCACCGCCGAGCTCTCGAAGTCAGCCGCGCTCCACAGCGCCATCATCTCCGGAAACCTGGGAGCGGCTCTTGAGATAGTATCAGGCATCTCTGTTGCCGACCAGACGAGCGTAACGGACACCTACAGAGCGTACTTAGCGGGTGTCGTAAACGGTACAGGTTACACGCTGGCAGGTTATATCGCCACATTACAGACCACCGACTCGGCCAACCAGATAGATCTCGCATTAAATTCAGGGTCGTTGAGGGCTGACTTTGCTGCGATATATGGCATTGCTAATAATAGCCAAGTTCTAACGGATGCTAGTTACCTATCTATATTACAGGGCATAGCGGGTTACATGGCCTCCAATCCCTCTTACACGATCGGAAGCTTCACGGCGGAATTGCAGGCTCTTTCCGCGATAGACGGCGCCATCGAGAGTAACAATCTGAGGAATGAGTTTGCTTCCATCTACGGTATAGCCGTGAGCGACCAGGTCTTCACCAATCAAAACTACAGGTACACTTTAGCAGGTACAGCGGGTTACATGGCCTCCAACCCCTCTTACACGATCGAAAGCTTCACGGCGGAATTGCAGGCTCTTTCTGTGATAGACGGCGCCATCGCGAGTAACAATCTGAGGAATGAGTTTGCTTCCATCTACGGTATAGCCGTGAGCGACCAGGTCTTCACCAATCAAAACTACAGGTACATTTTAGCGGGTACAGCGGGTTACATGGCCTCCAATCCCTCTTACACGATCGAAAGCTTTGTAAATGAGTTATCGAAATCAGCTAGCTTGCATGCGGCCCTTGATTCGAACGGTTTGCGTGAAGCATTCGCCGCGGTTTCCGGCATCTCCGTTGCCGACCAGATCAGCGTCACGACAAAATACCGCGGATACCTTGCGGGAGTGGTAAACGGCACAGGTTATACTGAGAATATGTATATCGCCGTACTAAAAGGAACGGATCTGGCCAATCAGATCGACCAGTCCCTGAGCGTCGGTACGCTTCGCGCGGACTTCGCTGCCATGTACAAGATAGCACAAGCCGATCAGGTTATGACTAAGCCAGCGTATTTATTGACGACACAGAGCATCGGTTTTTACATGGTCGCTAACCCTGATTACACCATCACTAAATTCACCGCCGAGCTTTCAAGCTCCGCTGCGCTTCACAGCGCCATCAGCGCAAACTCGCTGCAGGGGGCATTCGCTACAGTGTCCGGTATCTCGGCCGCCGACCAGGCGAGCGTAACCCCCGCATACAGGGGATACCTCGCGGGAGTGGTAAACGGCACAGGCTATACCATGAGTACTTATATTACATCCCTGAAGGATTTCGGCGCGGTCTATACCTATTACCAGCCTTCAGGTAGGATTCACACAAAAACCACTGTCGATGGCAGTGTCTATACATACACTTACCAGGAGCCGTCCGGCGTCATGGCGTTGTGCGTCCTTACCTACGCTGACGGACGCACGGTCACATACACTTACGATGATAACGGGCGCATTTCGTATTCCGTCCAGAGTTGGGATAACCTGAGAACCGATTACACCTACGACGCTTTTAACAGGGTCATCACGAAAAAACTTAGCGCCGCCGACACTAACGGCGCTAAGTCATTCGAATATATTTATTCTGATGACAGCGTCGGCCGTCTTATTAAGACGAGGTGTTTTGCCAATCAGGATTTTACGGATCTGATAATCATTTACACCAACTACAATAACAGCGCCAATAAAACCGAGTCGAAAACTTTCATGCAAAACGATGCCCAGACATCCTATGTTTATCAGGATTCCGCGGCAGGTTATACCATAGAGAATATAATGGAGAAGCCGCAAACAGGGAGTGCGGACCCCGACGTTTATTTCAAATATATGGATAACGGAAGCGGCAAGTTCAGCTACTCTATACGCTCCGGTCTTAACGCCGATTCGAACGGCGCGTTTTCGTATATTTATGATTACTATTCTACCGGTGAACTTCATTACAAGTATTCTTATTCCGACCAGCTCTGGGGTGACGGTTTCGATACCGTGGTGAACTCGAAGCTTCTAGGCACATATGTTTTCGATATAACCGGCAGTTCTACCTGGACCGCGGAGTATATTGCGCCCGATACAGGTGAAGTCAACGAACTATTGCAGAGGATGGATGTTCAGAATAAAATCAAGGGATATGGCGTTACACCTGAAAAAGGGTTTACGTTTACCGCGGCTATGTCAGGAGAGCAGCAGAATCCGTTCAAGCAATAAAAAAGATACCGCGACAGTGAAAAATGCGCTACACATTAATTTGTTTGGCGCATTTTTAGTAATTCGGTAATTTTACCTGCCAAAACTCCTCTATACATTCCATATAATATTTGATATAATTATGAAATTCATGGGGCTGTGGTGAAGAGGGATCACATCACAATGGCATTGTGAGGTCACGAGTTCGATTCTCGTCAGCTCCACCAATGCAAATTTGGCCTCAGCCAAAAAGAGATGTCTTGCTTTTTGGCTTCGGCCCGCCGGCAAGCAAATAAAGGCGGGGCTTGCGCCCAAATTTGTTTAAGGAAAACCTAAATCGGTTTTCCTTAAGGATCCTTTCCCTTATGTTGAAGTAACGGGAGAAGGACTCGAAGCTAGTATCATTTGGCCTCAGCCAAAAAGAGATGTCTTGTCCCGCCCGGAACAGAACAAGGGGCGGGATCCCGCCCCGGGATAAACAGATGGTGGGGCTTCTTTGGCTTCGGCCCGCCGGCAAGCAAATAAAGGCGGGGCTTGCGCCCAAACGCTTTTAAAGAAAACCTTTCTAGAAAAGGTTTTCTTTAAGGTTGTTATTAAGGTTTTTCTCAATGTTCCTTGAAATTTATGCCGAAGTGGTGGAATGGCATACACGCCGGTCTCAAAAACCGGTAACCTCACGGTTGTGTGGGTTCGACTCCCACCTTCGGCACCATTCTGCTTCGCCATTTAGTTGTCAGTTGACAGTTTTTAGTAAACACTTATTTCTGAGAACCACGATAAAATCATACAATACTAAACATAGTATCTAACAACCGACAACTGTTAACTGTCAACTATCGGTGCTTCGGTGGATAAAACCATAAAATTATGCGCATAGGATTGCACGTCTCGATCGCCGGAAAGATATATGAATCGCTTGAGCGGGCGAATGCCCTCGGCTGCAACACTATGCAGATATTCAGCCGTAATCCCCGCGGCTGGCAGTTCACAGAATTTGCGCCCTCCGACACAGCACAGTTCAGGAAACTAAAAGAGAAGTTAGAAATAAGGCCGGTAGTGGTGCACATTCCTTATTTGATCAATTTAGCGACGCCTGACGATGAGCTGCATAGAAGATCGATAAACGCTTACATAGATGATCTCAGGCGTACGGATGAACTTGACGCGGAATGTTTTGTTACGCATCTGGGAAGCCATGTCGGCAGCGGAGAGGAAGGTGGAATTAAGAGGTTCGCTAGAGCTCTGAACGAGGTAATCGACAAGGCCAGGCCGAAGACGATGATCCTTCTTGAGAATACGGCGGGCTCCGGATCGATGATCGGATACAGGTTTGAACACATAAAACGCATAATGGACAATCTCGATAACGCTGAAAATATCGGCGTCTGTTTAGATACCGCCCATACCTTTGAAGCAGGCTATGATATTCGGACCAGGGCAGGCCTTGACTCCACATTGAAAACGTTCGACTCGCTTATCGGGCTTAAGCGCATAAAGGTAGTGCATTTTAATGACAGCCTTTCTTTGCTCGGTTCGCACGTCGACAGGCATCAGCATATAGGAAAAGGCAATATCGGCCTGAGCGGCTTAAAGCGTATAATAAACCATCCGAAGCTTAAAGATGCCGCTTTTATTATGGAGACTCCGAAAAATACCGAGAAAGACGATCAGATGAATATGCGCTTGGCGCAAAAAATGCTTAAGGATAAGTGATGGACGAGAAATTATTTCCGTTTGATACAATAGAACCGAAGTGGCAGGCCTTCTGGCGCGCAGAGAAGCTCTTCAATGTCGACACTAATAATGTCGCGAATAAATACTATTGCCTGATGATGTTCCCGTATCCTTCGGCGGCGCTCCATGTCGGCCATGGCCGGAACTATATAATAGGTGATGCTGTCGCGCGTTATAAGATGATGCGCGGGTTCAATGTGCTGACACCCATGGGGTTCGACGCGTTCGGTCTTCCCGCAGAGAATGCCGCCATAAAAGACGGTATCCATCCCGAGATCTCCACCCTTAATAATATCAGGACCATGAAAGAACAGTTTAACCGCTGGGGTGTTGAATACGATTGGGACAGGGAGGTCATCTCATGCCTGCCGGCTTATTACAAATGGACGCAGTGGATATTTCTTAAGCTGCATGCAAAAGGCCTCGCTTATAAGAAGAAGGCATTTGTCAATTGGTGCCCGTCCTGTCAGACGGTGTTGGCAAACGAGCAGGTAGTGGACAATGCCTGCGAACGTTGCTCGACTCCGGTGCAGCAAAAGGACCTCGAGCAATGGTTCTTTAAGATCACGGAATACGCGGATCGGCTGCTGAAAGATATTACGAAGCTTACAGAATGGCCGGAGCGCGTAAAGACCATGCAGCGCAATTGGATAGGCTCTAGCTGCGGAGTGGAGATAGATTTCAAGGTCGAAGGATCCGACGAGTTCCTTAAGTGTTTCACGACGAGGGTAGATACCATATACGGCGCTACGTTCATGGCCATAGCTCCCGAGCATCTCATGGTCCACACGCTGATAAAAGGCGCTAAGGGCAAGGAGCAGCTTTTAAAAGAGATACAGAAGATGCGGGATGTCTCCAGGATCGAGCGTTCCGACGCTAAAGTAGAGAAAGAAGGCGTATTTACTGGTCGATATGTGATAAATCCGGCTAGCGGAAACAGGATGCCGGTCTATGTGGCAAATTATATACTCATGGAATACGGCACCGGCGCTATCATGGCGGTTCCCGCACATGACCAGAGAGATTTTGATTTTGCGAAGAAATACGACCTCCCGATAACGGTCGTTATAGACGATCCTGCATCCCCGCTTGATGGGGCCCGGATGAAAGAAGCATATACTGCCGAAGGCATCATGGCCAACTCCGGACAATTTAACGGTATGTCGTCGGAGAAAGCTATGGAAAAGATAGCGGATTATTTTGAGAACAAGGGGTTCGGAAAGAGAATGACCAGGTACAGGCTTCGTGACTGGCTTATTTCTCGCCAGAGATACTGGGGCGCTCCGATCCCTATCGTTTACTGCGGTAAATGCGGCACAGTCCCTGTGCCCGACAAAGATCTGCCGGTGCTATTACCCGGCAATGTGGAGTTCAGGCCGACGGGTGAGAGCCCGTTAAAGGCGGCTAAGGATTTTGTTAATACAAAATGTCCGCGTTGCGGAGGGCCCGCCGCGCGCGAGACCGACACCATGGATACGTTTGTCGATTCGAGCTGGTATTATCTGCGCTATATAACGCCCGGAACAAACGATAAGCCGTTCGATACGGCCGCTGTGAATAAATGGCTTCCGGTCGATCAATATATCGGCGGGGTAGAGCATGCAATACTGCATCT
Organism: Candidatus Omnitrophota bacterium; assembly: GCA_018823705.1. Taxonomy (GTDB): domain Bacteria; phylum Omnitrophota; class Gorgyraeia; order 2-01-FULL-45-10; family 2-01-FULL-45-10; genus CAIMPC01. The sequence continues at coordinate 5,691 of JAHJHP010000051.1, forward strand.
TTTATATTCACGGTTCATAACCAAATTCCTGCATGACATCGGCAGCGTCGGATTTGATGAGCCATTCAAAAATCTATTTACGCAGGGGATGATCACCAAAAACGGCGTAAAGATGTCGAAATCCAAAGGCAACACCGTCAGTCCGGATGCCTTGATCGGTGAATACGGCGCGGATACGGTAAGGCTTTACACTCTCTTTATAGGGCCTCCCGAAAAAGACGCCGAGTGGTCTGACAGAGGAGTCGAGGGCGCCTTCAGGTTCCTGGGAAGAGTCTGGCGCCTGGTGGAGAAAGTCCGTCTTTCCGGAATGAAGACTCGTCCGGAAGCGAAATTGTCACAGGCAGAAGCAGGGTTGAAGCGCAAGATACACCGGACGATAAAGAAGGTGACCGATGACCTGGACGGAGGGTTTCACTTCAATACGGCGATAAGCTCCATAATGGAGCTGGTGAATGAGTCGTATGACCTTATAGGCAAGGATGAGAATGCCTGCGGGTCCGCCGTTTTACGTGAGGCCGCGGAGAGCGTCATCATCCTGCTGGCGCCGTTCGTCCCGCATATCTCCGAAGAGATGTGGCAGCTGATCGGGAAGAAGAGTAGCATATTCCGTTCGAGCTGGCCTATCTTCGATAAAGATGCTATGGTCGAGGACAGGATCACTATACCCGTCCAGATAAATGGAAAACTCAGATCTACAGTGGAAGCCCCCCTTGATATAAAAGAAGAGGCTTTAAAGGAGCTGGTTCTGGCTGACTCTAAAGTCATAAAGTGGACCGCAGGAAACGCGATTAAAAAATTCATAGTTGTTCCCAAAAAACTTGTCAATATAGTAGTCTAAGGGCTCAATACATTTCCTATATGTTTAATCTGGAGAGACTGGAGAGAGGCCTTTTAATATTTTTATTGGGGACGCTTCTCGTGGGCGCCGGCATAATAGCCTATAAGAAATCGTTCCCAACAGGCTATTTGCGCATAGAGCCTTCCGTGCCCTCACCTGAAACGTTCTCCGGCGGCAACGTCCCCAAAAAGCACAAAAAAATCAATATTAATGAAGCTTCTTCCGGGGAATTAACAGGCCTTAAAGGTGTGGGTCCGACCCTTGCCGCCCGGATAGTGGAGTACAGGTCGACTAAAGGGATGTTTCTTTTCAAAGAAGACCTGAAGAAGGTTCCAAGGATAGGTGAGAAGCTTTTTTCGAAGATCAAAGACGACATTTCGGTAGAGTGACCCGATAGATGAGCCCCGTTATTTCTATATCGAGTGAAAACGGAGTAAGAAATAACGGGGTGAAGCGCCCCATCCTTTACATCCTTATACCATTTGCGCTCGGCATAGCTTCTTCAGCTATCTTTAAGACCGGGCCGGTTTACACCTTTTCCCTGAGCGTGCTCTTCCTGGCCTTTTCAGTTATTTATTCCAGAAAAGCCTCTCTTTCGCATATCATGCTTTATCTTGCCCTGTTCTTCTTCGGAGTCTTCTACTTACAAAATTCCGTTATGCTTGCCGGAGACCACATATCGAGATCCGTATCGGATGCTCCCAAAACGGTCTTTCTTCAGGGTGTGATCTCGGATGACCCGGTGGCCGGCCTGACGCCTTATCATAAGATCAAGACCAATTTTATATTAAATGTCGATTCCGTGAAAGAGTCCGGCGCCTGGCGTCGGACGAGAGGGCGCGTGAATGTGAGCCTGTATGGGCCGGTAAAGAAGCCTCTTCATTTTGGCCAGAAGATAGTTATGGAAGGAGTGCTGTCAAAGCCCATCGGGCTAAAGAATCCGGGACTCTTCGACTACGAGAAGTATCTGGCTATAAAAGATATATACGCCGTATTAAAAGTCAAGGAAGGGGGCGTAGTAGAAATAGTGGATGCTGATGCCGCTAATCGCGTTAAGGCCGCGGCTTATCGTTTACGAAATTGGATAAGAACGGCCGTGGACACGCATTTCGAAGCTCCATACAGCGGTTTTATAAAAGCGATAATGATAGGGGATAGGACAGATCTTAGATATAACCTGAACGACGATTTCATAAAGACGGGGACAGTCCATGCGATCGCGATAAGCGGCCTGCATGTCGGCCTTATCGCCGCTATCTTCCTGGGAGCGCTGGCGCTCTTAAGGTTACCGAAAAAAGTTAACCTGGTCCTGACGGCCTGCGCGCTGGTTCTGTATATGTTCATAGCCGGCTCAAGCCCACCGGTAGTGAGGGCGGTGATAATATTTGTGGTCTTCGTCGTGGGATATCTGATAAACAGGGAGTCGGATATGCTGAATTCCCTGGCGTTCGCCGCGTTCATAATGCTTCTGGCAAATCCGAAAGAACTGTTTAACCCGAGCTTTCAATTGTCATTCGCATCGATCGCCGGCATGGTGATCTTTATACCAGTGATCAATGTCTTCCTGCGGATGGACGCGGCCAGGCGTCGTTCATTTTTTGGAAAAGCCGGAGCATATCTACTGAGCGCCGTATCCGTATCGGCGGGCGCATGGCTCAGCACATGGCCGATCGTGGCTCATTATTTCAATATCATATCTCCGATGGCTCTTGTGGCAAATCTTGTCGTGGTGCCGGCATTATTCGTATTGACTGCAGGGTCTTTTCTCTTTTTACTCGCGGTGCCGTTTTCCGGGTTCCTGTCGGGATCCCTGGCTCACGCATTAAGCGTATTTTGCAAAGCTCTCTTTACGGCAAACCATTTCCTGGCGGATTTACCTTTTGCTTATTTCAGAATCTCTGCTCCGTCGGGCGTCATGATGGTGCTTTATTACGCGGCCATATTTTTAATAGTCCTTCCCCCTAAGATGGAATTCAAAAAAATATGCGTGCGCAGAATCGATATCCTTATAGTGTTATTGATCGCTCTTAACGTGATGGTTTGGTCCGACGCCGCAGCGGTGAATAGAGATGCTCTTAAGATCACTTTTCTGGATGTCGGACAGGGGGATTCGGCTCTCCTGGAGCTTCCGGGAGGTAAAAATGTGCTTATCGACGCCGGTCCCGGCGGTGATGAAGAGCGTTTTGACGCGGCGAGATCGGTAATCGCGCCGTATCTCTGGAACAGAAAAATTAACAAACTTGATGCGGTGATCGTTACTCATTTTCATGAAGACCATCTGGGAGGTATGTTGTATCTCGTCGACAACTTCAAAGTCATGAGCGTGATGGATAACGGCGCGACCTGCGAAAATAGCGAGATATTTGATAAGTATAGGAGAGCGATAAAAAATAAAAAGATAAATCGCGTGACAATAGGCGACGGTGATGCGATCAATTTCAACGGCGGAAAAATAATTGTACTTAATCCTGCGAAGGGGAGCGCTCTCGCGGATAGCAATGAAAATTCACTTGTTCTCAAAATACATCGCAAACATTTCGACGCTCTGTTTTGCGGCGACGCGAGTAATGTCGCGCTTGCGAGGATGACGGCTCAATATGGAGATTTTTTGCGATCGGATGTAATCAAGATACCGCATCACGGTGGTAATGTGGGGAGCGATATTATTGTGAAGGATTTTCTCAATACAGCCGATGCCGATGCGGCTGTCATAAGCGTTGCCAAAATGAATAAATATAGGCATCCTTCAAAAAAGACGTTGGCGATTCTAAATGCTTTAAATACACCTATTTATCAAACCAAAGATAATGGCGCTATAATGATATCGGTAGATAAGGATTCATACGATATAAAACCATACACAAAGAATAACTAACTTTTTTATATCTAACCTTGACAATATACATTATGTGTGGTATTGTTATAGCGTAATCGCAGGCAGTAATCGTTTTTCTCAACACCAGGAGAGATGAATAGTAAAGTGGACAATTTAGAAAGCGTAGAGAATAAACGGCGTTACAAGAGAGTGGACTTCAGCGTTCCCGTCGTCTATAAGAATCTTCGTGTGCCCACAGAGCTTCCCGTAGGTTCCGTGACCAGAAATCTGAGTGAGGGCGGAGTCTGTTTTCAAACGAGCAAATTTATATCTCTGGCGTGTCGTCTCGTCGTGGAGATCTCTATACCCACAGTGCTAAGACCGATCAAGGCAATTTCCAAGGTCGCGTGGATCAGAAGGATACCATTGAGCGATCAGTATGAACTGGGAAACCAGTTCCTTGAGATAACCAAAGAGGACAAGGCTAATATCCTTAGTTTCGTAAATCAAAGTTTGAGCGTTGATACCCAGAGCCCAAGCTCAACTCCAGCCCCGAACCTTCCCCCAGAAATATAAACCGTTCATCAGATTCTTTTGACTCCTCCAATAATTACATGGTATAATCGTGCCCGATCATGAAAAAATTTACTGCTATAATAATAGTGATAAATCTGCTGTCCTTGCTTACGTTAGCGTCTACCGCCAGGGCATACTGGGTATGGACTCCCGAAACTAAGAAGTTTATAAACCCAAAATATGCCGTAAAGGATACCCCGAAAGAACAGTACGACTGGGCGATGGATTTTTATAACAACAAAGATTATAAAAGATCCGCTGTAGAATTCGAGAAGCTTGTAAAGAACTATGAATATTCCGAATACGCAGCTTCATCCCAGTATTATGTCGGCCTCTCTTACGATAACATGGGTAAATACTACATAGCTTTTCAGAATTATCAGAAGGCGGTAGACAATTTTCCTCATGTGAGCAACATAGATGAGATAATAGCCAGAGAGTTCAATATAGGCAACGTATACGCATCAAAAAGTAACCCAAAAGTGCTGGGCGCGGAGATAATGACATCCTTTGACAGGGCGATAGAGATATATAAGAAAGTTGTCGACAACGCGCCTTTCGGGAAATTCGCCGATGAGGCCCAATTCAAGATGGCCGCGACGTTGAAAGAAGCGGGCAGGTACGATGAAGCCACGATAGCCTTCCAGAAGATACTTGATGATTATCCGGAGTCCAGATTATATGATCGGGCCAGATATGAGATGGCTAACAGCGCTTACAGAGCGTCGCTTTCGCCGGCTTATGATGCCGCCCCTACCGATAAAGCGTTAAAAGCCTTTGAGGAATTTGCCAGTACCAATGTCGATGAGAAGCTGACCAAAGAGGCTCGTACCACGATAAAGCGCCTTAAAAACAAGGCAGCGGAAAAGTCGTTCATGACGGCCGAATTTTACGAACAGCGAAAACATTATGTGAGCGCCATAATATATTACCAGGACGTGATCAATAAATATCCCGACAGCACTTCCGCCGAGATAGCGGAGGTAAGGATAGCGGATCTCAAGGCCGGTAACTATTCGCATAAAAAAGCTGCGGAATTTTCAGCGCCGAAGAAGGCCTGGACTCCATGGTTTAGCAAAAAGAAGAAAGCTCATGATGATGCTGTAGCGCGGAAAGTAGTTAAGGTTACCGAGCCGGCACCCTCTATGGCGGCACCTTCAGCGCCGGTATCTTCAGTGGCAGCACCTTCAGCGCCGGTTGCGGCGATAGCGACAGAACCGGCGGCCTCGCCGGCAACCGTTCAGCCCGAGCAGAAACAGGTCCAGGATCAGCTTTCCGAAAAAGCGGTCCTTGAGTCCACACCGGCTGAAGTTGTTAAAAGGCCCACCGGTAAAAGATGGTGGGATTACGGTCTCAAAAAGAAGGGAGCAGTAAAGACTGAAAAACTCCCCGAGAACAAAACCAAAAAAAGATGGACTCCCCTTAATTTTGACAATAAAACGAAAGGGATGAAGAAAGATGAGTAAGCTTCTCATGACATTGTCTTTAATATCGATTCTGGCCGTTTCCGGATGCGGGTACACTACGAGCTCTTTGCTGCCTTCCAAACTCAAGACCATATACGTGGAGAATTTTAAAAACAGCATTAACGTCACTGCGGAACAGAGCGATCTGAGGATGTACAGAGGATATAGGCCCGGAATGGAAGTCGAGATCACAAAAGCCGTTATAGACAGGTTTATGTTTGACGGAAACCTCAAGGCTGCGCCTGAAGAGAAAGCGGACCTCCTGTTAAAGAGCGAACTTATAGATTATAAGCGGGATTCCCTTCGTTACGACGCAAACGATAACGTGGAGGAGTACAGGATAAAACTTATAGTGAATATGGAGCTTATAGAAGCTTCGAGTGGCACGGTCCTCTGGAAGGAGAATGGATTCGCCGGAGAGACCACTTATCGTGTCTCAGGAAGCGGCGCCAGGAATGAGAACACGGCTATAAAAGATGCAGTATCTGACCTTGCCAGGCGCATAGTAGAGAGAACTATTGAGGCATGGTAACTCAGAGGCAATCGGTATTCTTCTTTATCGGAGACGATAAATATCTGAAAGAAGAAGCCTTAAAAGGCCTGGTATCAACCCTTACGGGAAAATCCCCGCACCCACCAGACCAAATGACGTTCTATGGCGGCGAGCTTGACACAGAAAAAGTTCTAAGTCAACTCAACACTATACCTCTATTGTCCGATAGGCGTCTGGTCGTCATAAAGGATATAGAAAAAGTCTCCGACGAGTTCAGAGCTAGCCTGACAATCTACATAAAGAAACCTTCAAAGTCCGCGTATCTGGTCCTGTATGCCAAAGATGATTCTGTATTAAAAGAATATGATGATGTTATCGGGCAGATCAACATACGGCGTTTTAGCCTGCTGTCCGGCGAACCGCTTACATCCTGGATTATGAGCTATGTCGAAAAAAGTGGCAAGACGATGGACCGCGACGCGATCGCTATATTTAATGAGCTTGAGGGCAACGACCTATCTTATCTTTCACGCGAACTGGACAAATTGATCACATTTGCGGGAGACAAACGTGAGATAAATCCGGATGACGTGGAGGCCCTGATTGGCAAGAGCCTGATAAAGTCAGCATTCGATATAACCGATGCGATCGGCAGGCGGAATGTAGACGGAGCCATTAAGATCAGTACGGGATTAATGGCCGGCGGCAGGAAAGAATACGAGATAATAGGGATCCTCTCATGGTACCTTAAGAGGCTGCTGAAAGCGGCGGTTTTAAGGCAGAAGGGCCAGAGCGATTACGCAATAGCTTCTATGCTCAAGATCGGCCGAAAATTTCAGGATGAGTTTTTCAGGCAGCTTGCCAGATTTGGTCCGGAGAAGATAAAATCAAATATTGAGTTTCTGTTGAAGGCAGATCTGGACATAAAAAGATCCAAATTTGACCCCGGCACAGTCCTGGAGCTTATGCTTGTAAGGTTATGTCTTCTTTAGGGAAGAGAGCTTCTTCATAAGGCGGGCTATCTTTCTGGAAGCGGTATTACTCTTTAAAACCCCCTTTGACGCGGCTTTATCTACCTTGGATATAACAATATTAAGCGCTTTCTTCGCCTCATCCGGCTTATTGCCTGTCGCAAGTTTTTCGAAATTCTTGATGAGGGTTCTTATCTCAGTCTTTGTGGAGATGTTCTTAAAATGTCTGAGCTTGGATTTCCTGAGCTCTTTAAACGCGGTTCTTTCGATCGGCACTTGTAACTCCTTCGGTTTGAAATGTGTTCAATTGACGGTGTAAAATCGAGTAATTATAGCATTTAGAATATTCGAGGTCAATCTTTTTATGAGTAATAAAAGTATGATGCGTTCTACAGGTGTTATTGGCTTTGCTACGACTCTGAGCAGAATCCTGGGCTTTATAAGAGATATCGTATTTGCCGGTTTTTTCGGCACCAGCATGATAGCGCAGGCTTTCGTGGTAGCTTTCAGGATTCCGAACACGATGAGAGACCTGGTAGGGGAAGGGGCTATGAATTCGGCCGTAGTTCCCGTGCTCTCCGAATACAAAGCTTTACGCGATGATAAAGAGTTTGTGCACGCCTCCAGAGTCCTATTCAATGTAGCGCTGGCAACCCTTTCGGTATTAACAGTGTTGGGCATAATATTCTCTCCGCTTATCGTCCGTATAATAGCCCCCGGTTTCATGGCCGACCCTGAAAAGTTCCGAATGACCGTCACTCTAAATCGTGTTATGTTTCCGTATTTGATCTTAGTAGGGCTTACAGCTTATTCTATGGGTATATTGAATTCGCTGAAGCATTTTGCGGCTCCGGCATTCGGCCCATGCCTGATGAACCTGATCCTGATCGCGTCGACAGTCTGGTTATTTCCGAGGATAGGCGCGATGGGCCTCGCCATCGGAGTGCTTGCCGGAGGTTTCGTTCAGCTGGCCGTGAATGTACCTTTTATGTACAGGAATGGAATCAGCATAAATATCAGGGACGGATTCAGGCATGCGGCTGTGAGTAGAATAGGAAAGCTTCTTTTGCCCCGCGCGTTGGGCTCCGCTGTATATCAGGTAAATATATTTGTCGATATGATACTCGCCTCGCTTCCTATGATTGTTGGCGCCGGCGGCGTAGCGGCGCTGTATTACGCGAACAGGCTGATACAATTTCCGCTGGCTATATTCGCCCTTGCGCTTGCGCAGGCGGCGCTGCCGAAGATGAGCAGGGAATACGCGTCGAACGATATAACCCGCATGAAAGAGACCCTTTCGTTTTCTCTCCGCGCGGTATTCTTCGTTATGGCGCCGGCAAGTTTCGGGCTGGCTATGCTCGGTGAACCCATAATAAGACTGCTATTCCAAAGAGGAGCGTTCACGTCCTATTCCACCGCTATTACCCAAAGCGCCCTCTTCTTTTACGCGTTCGGACTCCTGGCTTTCGCCGGCATAAAGCTTCTGGTTGCGGCATTCTATTCGATGCATGACACGATGACTCCCGTTAAGACGGCATTTGCGGCCGTGATCATGAACATCATTCTTAATCTTATTTTGATCTGGCCGATGAAGCTGGGTGGGTTGGCGCTGGCCACGAGCATAAGCGCGAGTTTTAATTTTATAATGCTCTACGTTTTACTCAGGGCCAAGCTTGGTGATTTCGGGGCCAAAATTATGATCGATTCATTCTTGAGGGTTTTAGCCGCGAGCCTGGTAATGGCGGCGGTATTAAAGGTTTTATCGATGGCCATGGCTAATTCGGGCGTTACCGGACTTTGCGTGACAATAGCATCAGGCATTATTTCATTTCTTCTGGCCAGCTATATCTTCGGTGTGAAGGAGATGAGGGACCTTTCGGTATGGATATTAAAGAGAAGATAAGCCAGCTGCCCGTAACGGCGGGTGTATACATAATGAAAGACTCTGCAGGTAACGTTCTCTATGTGGGAAAAGCGATCAATTTGAGGAAGAGGGTCTCGAGTTACTTCTATCCGCGCCGCGCGCTTTCCGAACGGCTAAAGATCATGACGGGTAAGGTGATGGATATCGCTTACGTCGGGACTTCTACGGAGGCAGAGGCGCTCATATATGAAAACAGCCTCATAAAACGGCTTGCGCCAAGATATAATGTCGCACTGAAGGACGATAAGAGCTACCCGGTCCTGAAGCTTACCATTAACGAGAAATTTCCCCGTCTGTTCATAACGCGCGTCAGGGCGAAAGATGGGGCGCTATATTACGGCCCTTACACAAACGCGAAACTGCTTAAGGAAGCTCTCGCAGCTCTGCGTCGTATTTTTCCGCTTCGTACGTGTGTAAAGCTGCCCAATCGCGTATGCATCAATTATCATATTAAACAGTGCCCTGGTCCATGCGCAGGGAAAGTGGACCGAAAAAGCTACATGGATATGGTATTGGAGCTGAAATTATTTATTGAAGGAAACCGGCCTGACCTTATAAAACATCTGACGGCTAAGATGCTTGAAGCCTCAAAGGCGGAGAAATACGAGGAGGCCACTCTGGTAAAGGCAAAGATAGAGGCCTTGAGTTCCATGAAAGAAAGGACGATAAGTTACACGCCGTGCGATGAAGTCGAGGAACTTAAAGCGATGCTTGGCATAAGAGGCCCGGTCGAAGTTATTGAGGCATTTGACGTATCGAATATAATGGGCGAGGCGGCCGTCGGATCGATGGTATATTTTTATAAAGGCCGGCCCAGAAAGAACGAATATAGAAAATTTAAGATAAATAGCGTCGCCGGCGTAGACGACTATTCGATGATGCGTGAAATAGTGGCCCGTCGCTATACGCGGCTGCTGAAGGAGGGGAAGGCCTTGCCGGACCTGATTCTGATCGATGGCGGCAAAGGCCATTTGAGCGCCGCGCAGGGAGAGCTGGATAAGCTTGGCCTATCAAAAATACCGGTGGTAGGGATCGCGAAAGAATTTGAGCGTATTTACTGTAAAGACAAAAGCGAACCTGTGATATTACCTGAGGATTCCAAGTCGCTTCACTTATTGAAAAGAATGCGGGATGAGGCTCATCGTTTCGCCATTAATTTTCATAGAAGCCTTCGCTCAAAAAGGCTTCGACGAGATCAATGAGATGACCGCAAGAGCCGGCCGACGCGAAGGCGTTGACTTAAGACGGATCGGACTGTTATAATCATACAGCGAAAAAGGAGAAGATCATACAGATGATAGAAGAGATGAAGGAAGATATAAGGGCCGTTGAAGAGAAGTTGGGCAGCCTAAGAGGTTATCTTTGACGTCGATCATAAGGATGAGCGCATAAAAGAGCTTGAGCGCGAGATAACCGGATGCGATTTCTGGAAAGATGACGCCCGCGCTAAAGAAGTCATTAGTAATCTAAAAGACCTTAAGTCCATAGCCGATCCCTTCCTTAAGATAGCGGGCGAATTCAAAGACATTAAGGATATAATAGGCATCGCCGGGCCGGACGATAATGAGTCGCTTAAACATTTTAAGGATGAACTTGCGAAGCTTGCCTATAGGCTTGACCGTCTGGAATTCAGCAGCTGGCTGTCGGAAAGAACGGACAGAAATAACGCGATACTTACGATAAACGCCGGCGCGGGAGGGACGGAGTCCTGCGATTGGGCGGCGATGCTCCTCAGGATGTATTTCAAATGGGCTGAAGGTAAACATTTTGCGATAGATACGATAGACCAGATGTCGGGCGAAGAAGCCGGGATCAAGAATGTCACGGTGCTTTTTAAGGGGGACTATGCTTACGGTTTTTTAAAATCAGAATCAGGCGTTCATCGCCTGGTCAGGATATCTCCGTTCGATTCTAACAAGCGCCGCCATACATCATTCGCGTCGGTTGACGTCATTCCTGAGATATCGGACGATATTCAGATAGATATAAAGGAGTCAGACCTCAAGATAGATACGTACAGGGCCGGCGGTAAAGGCGGGCAGCATGTCAACAAGACAGATTCCGCGGTTCGGATCACGCATCTGCCCAGCGGGATAATCGTACAATGCCAGAACGAAAGGTCGCAATTTAAAAATAAGCAAGTCTCCCTGAAGATATTGAAGGCTAAATTGTACGAAAGGGAGCGGCAGAAGAAAGCAAAGAAGATCGAAAGCGCTTATGAGGCAAAGAAGGAGATAGCGTGGGGAAGCCAGATACGGTCTTACGTACTGCATCCTTATTCCATGGTCAAAGACCACAGGACCGATTACGAAACGGGTAATTCGCAAGCTGTCCTGGACGGCAAGATAGATAATTTCATAGAGGCGTACCTTAAGATGACTAAAAACGAGAGAACGTAAATATGCTGAGGTTTATTTTAAAGAAGATAATAGGTACGCAGAACGAGAGAGTGCTCAAATATGTCAGGCCGATAGTTGGCAGAATAAATTCGCTGGAATCCGGGATCTCGGCACTATCTGACGCCGATCTTCGTAACAAGACGGCTGAATTCAAGGAAAAGATCGCTGCGAAATATAAAGACTGCCGGGAAGAACTCGAAGGAATAGATGCTTCTTATAAAGCCGCGACTTCGCCGGGAGAGAAGGAGAAGTTCAGGCGCAAATACAGGGAAGTTAAGAATGGTATTTTTGAAGAGATATTGCCCGAAGCTTTTGCTGTAGTGCGCGAGGCGTCCAAGAGGACTGTCAAGATGCGTCATTTTGATGTGCAGCTGATGGGAGGACTTGTCCTGCACCAGGGCAAGATAGCTGAAATGACAACAGGAGAAGGGAAGACGCTCGTGGCGACGCTACCCGTTTACCTGAATGCTCTTACGGGCGAAGGAGTGCATGTTGTCACCGTAAATGATTATCTGGCTAAGCGCGATCGTAACTGGATGGGCCCTATATATGAATTTCTGGGGCTTACCGTGGGTGCCATACAGCATGATATGGACCAGCGTGTGCGAAAAGAGGCCTACGCTTGCGATGTGACGTACGGAACGAATAACGAGTTTGGCTTCGATTACCTACGGGACAACATGGTAGTCGGTAAAGATGATATGGTCCAACGTCCCTTGAACTATGCGATAGTGGATGAAGTTGACTCGATACTTATAGATGAATCCAGAACCCCCCTTATCATATCCGGGCCTGCCGAAGAATCTACCGATAAGTACTATATAATAAACAAGATAGTGCCGAAGTTAAAAGGCAAGGTGATAACTGACAAGGAAGAGATCGAGGCAAAATATAAAGGGCTCGATATAGAAAAAGGTATAGATTACGTGGTAAATGAGAAGAACCACACGGTCAACCTTACCGAAGAGGGAGTGGTGCGTTGTCAGGACCTCGTAGGTGTCAAAAATCTATACGAGGATATCCAGTCTGAATGGGAGCATCACATAAGGCAGGCCATAAGGGCGCATGCGCTTTATCAGAAAGATGTCGATTATGTCGTAAAGGATGACGAGGTCATGATCGTTGACGAGTTCACGGGCCGCCTGATGCCGGGACGAAGATGGTCGGACGGCCTGCATCAGGCAGTCGAAGCGAAGGAAGGCGTTAAGATAGAACGGGAAAACCAGACTTTAGCGACTATCACCTTCCAGAATTATTTCAGGATGTACAAGAAGCTTGCCGGCATGACCGGCACTGCGGAAACCGAGGCTCTCGAATTCGGCAGGATATACGGGCTGGATGTAGTTGTGATGCCGACCAATAAACCGATGAAGAGGACCAATCATGCCGATGTCATATATAAGACTGAACGGGAAAAATTTAACGCGGTTTGCAACGAGATAGCCCAGCTTCACCAGGCCGGCAGGCCGGTCCTGGTCGGGACCATATCGATAGAAAAATCGGAACACCTGAGCAGTCTCCTGAAACGTATGAGTGTGCCTCACCATGTATTGAACGCGAAGTATCATGAGATGGAGGCCGAGATAATAGCGAAGGCCGGACAGAAGTACGGCGTAACGATCGCGACCAATATGGCAGGCCGCGGTACCGATATTGTGCTGGGCGAGACGGTTGCTGAACTGGGCGGCCTTCATGTGCTGGGTACGGAGCGTCATGAGGCGCGGCGCATTGACAATCAGCTGCGAGGACGTTCCGGCAGGCAGGGCGACCCGGGGTCGAGCCGCTTTTTTCTGTCGCTGGAAGACGATCTCATGAGGATATTCGGTTCCGAGAAGATAAAGATGGTTATGGAAAGGATGGGGATGGAAGAAGGCCAGGATATCCAGCATCCCTTCATAACCAGAGCTATCGAAACTGCCCAGAAGAGGGTCGAATCGCATAACTTTGAAATACGAAAACATCTTCTCGAATACGACAACGTGATGAATAAGCAGAGAGAGGTCATTTACGATGAGCGGCATAAAGTGCTTTTTGGAGAGAACCTCAAAGAGTACATACACGAGATAATGGAGGAAGTCCTGGATGAGGCCTTAGACAGGTATATAAACGAGAAAGCGAGCGCCGATAATTGGGATTTTGAGGGATTTAGGCAGTATCTGGATTCAAGGTTTGCCATAAAGGCCAAGGATTTGAAACTGGAAGATATGAAAAGGGATGAGATTCGCGATATTTTGACGGAAAGGCTGAAGACCGTTTACGATGATAAAGAGAAAGAGCTTGGCCCCGAAATGGCCAGGCATCTCGAAAAGATGATATTGCTCCAGGTGGTAGATTCAAAGTGGAAAGACCATCTGTACGCCATGGACTCCCTGAGAGAAGGTATAGGCTTAAGGGCTTACGGCCAGCGTGACCCTCTGATAGAATATCAGCACGAAGGCTACAACATGTTTATGGATATGATAGGCCGTATAAAGGAAGAGGCGATCGAATATCTGTTTAAGATAAAAGCCGTAAAGGAAACTAAAAAAGAGCCCTCGGTATTTGATTTTTCCAAGCAACAGCTTATGCATGAAGAGAAGACGCAGTTTGAAGGTGTATCGGCCGAAGGCAGAAGTAAAGAAGCCGCAAATTATGCCGGACAACTGCCTGAGCAGCATACGGCCCCCTTTAAGAGGCAGGGCGATAAAGTCGGCAGGAACGATCCCTGTCCGTGCGGAAGCGGAAAGAAATACAAGAAGTGCTGCGGAAAATAATACCCGACCAGGTAAGCTACGTATTGAGGAGCAAAGCGACGAAGTGCGGAAAATAACAATGATCCCCTTCCTTGTAATGCTCTCTTCAGTCCTCCTTATAATATCATTCCCGGATTTTAATTTATGGTTATTTGCCTGGGTCGGGCTCGTCCCGCTATTCTTTGCCATCGATGGCCAAAAACCCTTAAAAGCATTCATGACGGCCTATTTTATAGGAGCGTTATTTTTTCTCGGAACCGTTTATTGGCTAATACATGTTACTCTTCCCGGTATGGCAGCGGCTGCTCTATATCTGGCCGTATATTTCGGCATATTTGGCCTGACCATCTCCTTCGCCATTAATCGTCCGTCATACCTTTCGCTCTTTACGGTACCTTCTGTGTGGGTGGCGCTTGAATACGCCAGATCAAATATCTTTAGCGGTTTCGGATGGAATCTCCTGGCTCACTCTCAAAGCAGCAATCTTATTATGATCCAGATCGCGGATATAACAGGGTCCTACGGTGTAAGCTACCTGATAGTTTTGGTCAATACCGCTGTGTTCTTTGCTATCAAAAGCGCGCGGAAGAGAAAGTACTCTACGTTTTATCCGGCGATCGCCATTGTAATCGTATTCTTTGCCGCAGGTTACGGCATCTTAAGGCTGAACAACATATTTACGGGCATGCCTCTTAAGGTGGCTGTAGTACAGGGCAATATAGCGCAGCACGAAAAATGGGATTCTCGGTTCCAAAGGATGATAATTGATAAGTACGAAACGCTGACGGCGGCTTCGGCAAAAGAGTCTCCGGATCTTATCATATGGCCTGAAACATCGGTCCCCGGTTTTTTCTCAGAGGGAGGGGATCTTCAGCGGAGAATTTCGGTCCTTGCCAGAAAAGCGAACGCGGCTCTCCTGGTGGGTGAACCCCGGCAGGACACGGGAGATGAAGACCTGTATTATAACAGCGCCACTCTTTTCGATAGAAGCGGAAAAGAGGTGGCCGTTTACGATAAGATCCATCTTGTTCCGTTCGGTGAATTTATACCGGCCAGGAATCTGTTTTCATTTGTTGAGAAATTTACGAAATCCACAATCGGGGATTTTTCGGCCGGCAAAGAATACACGGTATTTAATTTTATCGTAGAAAGAAACCAAAAAGGCGAAACCTATAGCCAGAGGCTCATTAAGAAGGTCAGATTTTCGGTGCTGATATGTTTCGAAGATATATTTCCGGAGATAGCCAGGCAGTTTGTTAAGAAAGGCGCGAATTTTCTGGTCAACATCACGAATGACGCCTGGTTTGGAAATACATGCGCTCCGTATCAGCACGTCCAGAACTCCGTATACAGGGCGGTAGAGAACAGGGTTAATGTTATCAGGTCCGCCAATACGGGGTTGTCTTGTTTTATTGATCAGAAGGGCAGGGTGTTCGGGACTGTGACATCTGGAGGAAAGAGCATATTTGTCGATGGTTACAGGACTGAGGATATTATGCTCACCAATACACGGACCTTTTACACCGTATATGGAGACTTCTTTGCGTATTTGTGCATATTGATCGCCGCCCTGTACGTTCTGGCCATAGCGGGGATTCAAGCTAAATCGGCGCGAAGGCCATAAAAAAAGGATTTTGTAGTATGAATATTTCCAGGAATAGTAAGAAGCTCTGGGTGGGATTTCTTATAATTTCCGTTGTATTTATTTTGCTGCGGCTAAAAACGCTGAATCATCTTCTGATGTGGGACGAGGCATGGAACATCCTCTCCTTAAGGGCGTTTCTGAGTAGCGCCAAGGCGGACCCTTTTTATTGGGGATATTTTTTCCATCCGCCCATTTATATGACTTTCGCAAAATTTCTTGCTCCGTTCCAGGCCGGGATTGATGTGAGGCTGGAGGTTCTTTCTTTAGTATTTTCGTACGGTGCGCTCGTATCCGCTTATTTACTGAGTGCCAGGATCGGAGGCTGGAGGTATGCGTTCTTAAGCGGGCTCTTATTAAGCCTTATGCCGGCTTCCATAGGATATGATACATGGATCAAGAGGGATGGCCTGGCATCGGCATTATGTTATTTTGCTATTTTATTGTTGATCAAAAGAAGGTTCTTCTGGTGCGCCATAACACTCTCTTTCGCATTATTAAGCAAGGAGAGCGCGGTTTTCTTTATTCTGGCCGTATGGCCGATCTTATATATGTTAAAAGAGAAAGATGTATTAAAAAAGATTTTGGCGATGGGCGCTACGATATTTGTCATTACATCGTGGTGGTATATATATTTTAGTTCGCTCACCAATACGGTGGTTAAGATTTATTTCAGGCCATCGGATTATTACGCGTTATGGGGTAACACCCCCAGTTATTACCTCAAAAAATTGCTGCCGGATATGGGAATGGCGGCGCTCTTCCTTTTTATTGTCGGAATAGGCTATTTTTCATATTTGATATTACGCAAGAAACAATTAAAATGGAGCATACCGCTTATCATCGTATTGGCTGTATATATTCCAAGCTCTTTGTTTATTACAGCCAAAGCGCCATGGCTATGTTTGTCCGCCAGGCCGGCTCTTGCTATGATAGCCGCCGGCGGCGTGCTCTTACTGGTGAAGCTCGCGAAAAAATCAAAGCTGTTTTTAGCGGCTCTGCTTATAGTGTCTTTATTCGCGGTCCATACGGGAATATCCTTTTCATATCCCCGGTACCATATGGCAACATATCCGAATGGATGGCCCGGAGCTGTCTCATCAAAAGCGCTTGCTTTATACCTCAATAAGCATATGAAGGATAGCGATAGATTGATGATTACGGAATTTGCGTATTGGGGCATGCCTGTTTGCGCTGTATTCTACTATTACTGGAAGGGATGCCCCGTGCTGGTAATAAGGGGGGAGCAAAAGCCCGATAATGTAATAAAGGAGATAACTATGAATAAGATAGCGTGGTTTGTAATAGTCGACTCACTTCATCCGACTCTCAATTTTCATCCGTTAGTGGAAGATATGGAGAAGACCATACTAGGAAAGCCCGATACGGCCGGATGGGCATATGTATGGGACACCAGGGCCTTGTGGTCTGGTGACGTTGATTAATCAGTAGCCCGGGCTACTTCTGTGGAAAACTCATAATAAGAGGACTATGTAGTGAAAATATCATTTCCGCGATATGGCAAATATACTGACCTGCTTACCGAGCTGATCATAAAACTGGGTGGGGATGTCATTGCCCCTCCATCAATAACCAAGCATACCGTAGAATTGGGCACTAAATATGCGCCCGGAGACATCTGCTATCCGTTTAAAATTACGCTTGGCACCATGATCGAATCCGTGGAAAAGGGCGCCGAAATAATCATAATGGCCAATTCTGACGGATGGTGTATTTTGCGGTGCTATAACGTGGTTCAGGAAGAGATAATGAAGAGTATGGGGTACAAGTTTTCAATGCGCGCCATCAATATCCGCAAACCTATAAAGTTTTTTCTTGATGTCAGACGGATATCACCCAGTATCTCCCCATTGGCACTTATCAAAGGGATGAGGTGGTTTTTCAGGAAGGCAAGGGATATGGATGAGGCAGAGAAAGAGGTAAATAAAAACTCTGATATCAAGATAGGGATCATAGGCGAGGTATTTGTATGCAACGAGAATACAGTCAATATGGATATAGTTAAAAAATTGCAGCGAATGGGGATCTTTGTCGACAGATGGCTCTGCCTATCGAATAATGTGGCGATGCTGTTCAAGGATATGTTCGGGATCAGCAATATGAACAAATACAGCGCGATCGCCAGTAAATATTTTCCCGTGAGAATAGGCGGCCACGCCAATGAGAACCTGGTGAGATTGATCAGATACGCAAAGGAGGATTACGACGGCGTTATAATGCTCAGGCCTTTTACGTGCACCCCTGAAACGGTCATCGAGCCTATCGTGGAACGTATAAGCCGGGACTATAACATACCTGTATTGAATCTAAGTATCGACGAGTCGACGCTCGAGACGCATTTTCAGACGAGGATAGAATCATTTGTAGATATGCTGAAGATGGGAAGTTCCGCGCGATGAAGTATTTCTTAGGTATCGACATAGGGTCGGTCTCGGTAAAGATGGCGGTGCTGGATGAAGACAAGAATGTGCGTGCCAGCGTCTACCTGGATACCTCCGGGGCTCCGATCAAGGCAATGAAACAGGCGCTGGAAGAGATAAGGAAGGCTTCGGAAAGCCACGGTTTCCAAATAGGCGGCGTCGGCGTCACGGGAAGCGGTAGAAAGATAGCCTCATTCCTTATAGGCGCAGATGTCATTAAAAATGAAGTGACGGCTCAGATAATAGCCGCTTTACACTACAACCCTGAAGTATCCTCCATTATCGAGATCGGAGGCCAGGATTCCAAAGTAATACTGCTAAAAAACGGAATACCCGTTTGGTTTAATCTAAATACGCTATGCGCCTCCGGAACCGGGTCGTTTTTGGCATCGCAAGCAGGCCGGTTGAAGATACCCGTTGAAGAGTTTGGCGCATACGCGTTCCGGTCTACATTGAAGATGAATATTGCCGCAAAATGCACCGTCTTTTCAGAAAGTGACATGATACATAAAGCAGCATTGGGCTGTAAGAAGGAAGATATCATCAATGGCCTATGCGAAGGGCTGGTAAGAAATTTTATCAATAATGTTACAAAGAACAGGCCTCTGGGCGATCCCATACTATTCGTGGGAGGAGTGGCGTCGAATCAGGGCGTAGTGAATGCGTTCGAGCGGGAATTGGGCCGAAAAGTTATAGTACCAAAAGAGCACAAGATAACAGGGTGCATAGGAGCCGCTATCTTAGCATTGCAGGAGAATATAAAAGAAACGAAGTTCAAGGGGTTTGAAGTGGCGAAACATGATATAAGGACGGTATTTTTTATATGCGGAGATTGCCAGAACCGGTGTGACATTACCACGATTTCCGCTAATGATACCACGGTAGGCTATCTCGGCTCCCGATGCGAGAAATACAATGAGAGGCAAAAAATATTGTTGGGTATCGCAGGATAGAGTATAATGCGTTCAGATCACATAACCGAAAGCCTATTTAAAATGAATATAGTACATCTACTGCTTAAATGCCTGGCGCCTGTGGCGAGGAGGTTCGAGCTCCAGACCAAAGACCCGATTTGCGCCCAGAAGAAGATCCTCTTCGAATATCTTCGCCGAAATAAGAATACGGAATACGGAAAGAAGTACAAATTCTCATCCATCAGATCGATAGAGGATTTTCAGGAACGCGTCCCGTTCAGCAATTACGAAAACTTGCGTTTAATGGTGGAGAGGATGGCCGCCGGGGCAAAGAATGTGCTCACCGCCGATCGTCCGGTATTTTTCGGCCGCACAAGCGGTACGACAGGCAAGCCTAAATTGATACCCGTGACCAGGTATTCCCGGAACAAGAAAGCCCAGCTGATGGCGTTATGGACTTATTATATTTCCAGGGATCATCCGGGGACGACGAGCGGTAAGGTATTCGTAATAATCGACCCCGAAGTTAAGTTGACTACTAAGTCGGGGATACCGTGCGGACCGGAGAACGGACACGCCTATGTAAATTTACCAGCCATAATAAAACGCGGCTGCGCTATTCCGTACGAGATATTTGAGATCGAGGGCTACAATGCCAGATACTACACGATACTCAGGATAGCGATCGAGCATGATGTAACTACATTGGCAACCCTGAATCCGAGTGCCATAATAATATTGTGCCAAAAGATCAAGAGGTGGAAAGATAGAATAATAGACGATATAGAGAAGGGAACCCTGGACCAAAACTTTGACATTCCCGAGCGCATAAGAGCCATTGCCGAAAAGAGATTGAAGCCCAACCCAACAAGAGCGCGTGAACTGCGGCGGATATTGAATGAAAAGGGCGAATTGTTGCCGAAAGATTTCTGGCCCAACCTGAAGCTGATAGAATGCTGGAAAGGCGGCACGATGAGGCTGTATCTGGAGGGTCTTGACCGTTATTTCGGACAAACGCCGATACGGGATTTTGGCTGCCTTTCCACCGAGACGCGCAGCTCGATACCGATCACCGATGAAGGTGCCGGAGGCATATTGGCGATAAACACAAATTTTTACGAGTTCATCCCGAAAGAAGATATGCATAAGGCCGAAAGGCGCGCGGTGCTTTGTGACCGGCTGGAAAAAGATAAGGAATATCTCCTGATAGTCACCACGCCGGGAGGCTTATACAGATACGATACGGATGATGTCATACGCGTCGATGGATTTTTTAATAAAACGCCCGTGATTGAGTTTATGCAGAAGGGCCTTAACGCCATATCGCTAAGCGGCGAGAAGGTGTACGAATCGCATATAAACGAAGCTATAAACGCCGCGAATAAAGGATTGAAGCTGGTGATAAAATTCTTTTCCGCTTCCGTCCAGATGGAAAAGCCGCCGCGCTATATATTTCTGGTTGAATTCACCGACGACCCATCCCTGGACAAAAAGAAGGCTTTATTGAGATCCATAGAAGATGAATTATGCCTCATTAATCTCGAATACGAAGATACAAGGCAGCGCCAGGAACTGAATTCTCCTATCCTGAAAGTGGCCAGAAAAGACGAGTTCGAAAAGTTCCGTTCTAAAAGGGTCGCCGAGGGAGCTCACGAGACCCAGTTTAAAATCCCGCAATTGGTGCGTGATCCCGAATTCCAGAAAAATTTCATTATTGAGGAAGAGATATTTTTAGAATAAAAGCGAGTGCATTCGGAGGGTCTTATTGTGGCAGATGGTAAGCGATACAGCAATGGGAAGATGAACGTTCTGGAATTATCCGGCGACTATCGCGAGATGGGCCGCCAGTACGGTAAGCTTTTCAAGGACCAGATCGTAAAGTTTTATGAGAGGGCCATCGAAGGATATTTCATCAAAAATGCGAATATGCCGTATTTAAGGCTGCTGGCCATATCGCGACTGATCTTTCGCCGCTATCCGCCGAAAATAAAAGAGATATTCAACGGAATAAGTGAAATATCGGGCATCAGTTTGAACAGGATCATAATGCTCGACCAGATAAACACATTCGAATTCATAAGGAATCAAAATCTTGGGAGATGTTCCAATATGGCCGTATGGGGAGATTATACAGAAGACGGCTCTCTCGTGTTCGGAAGGAATTTTGACCAGCCGGAGTATTTCAAAAATTTTAACGATTTTCTGGCATTGACCATTTTCAGTCCGGATGACGGCATCCCGACTGCAAGCATTGGTTACGCCGGCCAGATAGGAATAAGCGCGGCTCTCAACAGGCAGGGAGTCTTCATAGCTAATAATGAAGCGCCAACCATGAAAAGCGACGGGATTGAGATAAAAACACCCAGCGTTCTCGTTCTGGAACTTGAATTTTTAATGAGCTCTTCAGATCTGGGCGGGCTTGACAGGCTCATTAAAGGCGCGAAAGCGAACTGTCCTATCATAGTCAGCGCCGGCGATAATAAAAGATCTTACACATACGAATGGACGGTATCCGGTATGAAGCGGAGATCTGAAGATAAGAACGGGATATTGGTATCTACAAACCATTTCGCGCATCCGTCATGGTCGAGGCCGGCGCTTCTACCGGGTTCCTATGTAAAGACGCTCGAGAGGCGCGCTAACCTGCTGTCGCTCGGAGAAAAGCATAAAGGGAAATTTAACATACAGAAGATGAAAGAAGTCCTGGACACTACTGTGGATAAAGGCGGTGCCACTCATGTTGGACAGACCACCTTTCAGATGATAATCGTGCCGGACAGGCTTGAAATGCATGTGAAGATCCCGGATTTTCAGGATTGGACAGAGTTTGACCTCAAGGCCCCGCTTACCAGGCATGCCCTCACCGGCGACGCCGCCCCGTCTCTCCAGTAAGTCCGACCCAAGCTTCTTATGCGGATAACTTTAATTTCATCGATGTTTATCCCCATAAATTCCTGTCCAGTTTTATATTTCCCATAAGTTATCCACAATGTAGGTCACCCTTAAGGGTGACCTACGTGTATACGTGTATTACATGTATTACGCGTATATGTTGCTACCCCCACAAATTCCTGTCCAGGCTCCTGTACGAGATCGCCTCGGAGATGTGGTGCGCTTCGATCGTCTCTTTTCCATCGAGGTCCGCGATAGTCCTG
Organism: Candidatus Omnitrophota bacterium; assembly: GCA_018823705.1. Classification (GTDB taxonomy): domain Bacteria; phylum Omnitrophota; class Gorgyraeia; order 2-01-FULL-45-10; family 2-01-FULL-45-10; genus CAIMPC01. Next base: position 28,057 of record JAHJHP010000051.1, read on the forward strand.
GAGACCTTTAACAGTTTGTCGTAGGCTCTTGCCGATATACCGAGCTCCAGTATCGCGAGTTTCAATAATTCCTCACTTTCTTTATCCAATGTACAGTACTTTTCGAGCTGATCACTCTCCAGGCGGGAATTGAAATATACACCGTCATTTCTGTAACGCGATCCCTGCGTGCTCCGCGCCTTATCCACACGTTTCCTTATCGTCTCCGAGGGTTCGCCCCGTCGCTTATCCGTAAGATGCTCCAACTTAAGCCGCGGCACTTCCAGATGTATATCGATCCTGTCGAGGAGAGGCCCTGATATTCTGGATAAGTAGTTTTGAATTTGTAGAGGGGAACAGTGGCATTCTCGCTTCGGATCGGTGAAATAGCCGCACGGGCAGGGGTTCATTGCCGCTATCAGCATAAATTTGGCGGGGTAGGTGAAAGTGTTGGCGACCCTGGCTATGGTCACCGAACCCTCCTCCATGGGCTGCCTCAAGACCTCGAGGACATTCTTCTTAAATTCCGGAAGCTCATCCAGGAACAGGACGCCGTTATGGGAGAGGCTGATCTCTCCGGGGCTCGGATTAGTTCCGCCCCCGACGAGCGCGGCGTCCGATATCGTATGGTGAGGAGAGCGGAAGGGCCTTGTGCCGACAAGGACTTTATTTGACATGACCAGCCCCGCCACGCTGTGTATCTTAGATATCTCGAGCGATTCTTCGATCGTCATCTCAGAAAGGATTGTGGGCAGCCTTTTGGCGAGCATGCTCTTGCCGGAGCCGGGAGGGCCTATTAAGAGGACATTGTGGCCGCCGGCGGCAGCGACCTCCAGTCCGCGCTTGACGTGCTCCTGGCCTTTCACGTCCCTGAAGTCCGTCCTATACTTTGAATTTCTCCTCAGCAGCTGGTCGCCACTGGAGAGCTCTCTTCTTATCGCTACCTTCTTATTCATAAAGTCAACGACCTCTTTAAGCGACCGGGCAGGGTAGACCTCAATATCTTTTACCGCGGCGGCTTCTCTGGCGTTCTGCTCGGGCAATACAAATTTATCTTTGTCCATAGCTTTTAACCCGAGAGCTATGGCGAGAGCGCCCTTTATCGGTTTTAACCTGCCGTCCAGAGACAATTCCCCGCAAAATATGTACTCTTTTAAGTCCGCCTCTTCGATGACGCCTTCGCATAGAAGCACAGATAACGCGATGGGCAGGTCGTACGTTGCGCCCTCTTTCTTTATATAGGCAGGCGCCAGGTTTATAGTCACCTTCCTGGGAGGAAATGAGAATCCGGAGTTCCTTATAGCGGCCTTTATGCGGTCGCGGGATTCTCTTATGGCGGTATCAGGCAACCCTACGATATTAAAGGCCGGCAGCCCACCGCCAATGTCAGATTCGACGGTGACTTCATAAGCATCAATCCCCAAAACACAGCTCGAATATATCTTTGCGATCATCGACCATCTCCTTTAGATTGATAAAAGATCAGTAAATATCCTCTACGGCATTTTCTATATGCTCTATATTTTCCAATATGCGATCATAACTTAACTTTACCGATATCACATCGATCCTCCAGTAGGAATCGATGCCTCCGTATCTCTTGAGATAGAACAGGGCATTCTTTATGATATGCGCCTGTTTTACTCTCGTTACGGACTGTAGAGGTGGGCCGAGAGAGGAGGTCGTCCGGGTTCTCACTTCTATAAAGACCATCGAGCTTCCATGTCTGGCCACTATATCCAGTTCGCCGAAAGGCGTCCTGAAATTTTTACACTTCAGCCTATAGCCTTTTTTCTGTAAGAACTCCAGGGCAAGTCTTTCGCCCAGGATACCGACCTCCCTTCTCTCCCGGCCCATCAGATTACCCTCCGTATGCTTCCAACACCACCTTCTCTATCTCATCCTTGATATCCCGACTTAACGGGATGACGGTGTTGTACCACTTGCCGTCTTTGCCGGCTTCGCGAGGCATGCTCACGAAGAGGCCGTCCTTGCCCTCCACCACTCTGAGGCCGTTTATGACCAGGCTGTCCATGACAGACATGTCGCAGAAAGCCTTTGTGGCGCCGTCGCCTTCCAGCTTATGTATGCGCGTTACGGCAAGTTTCAGGTCTTCTCTTACCATCTGTATCACCTCCTCTCTTTTAATCTAATGAAATCCTATCTCTCTTATACGCCTCGCGTATAGATATGAGCATCTTTGTCGATCTTGAGTCAGCCACCCACTTTATCCCAAAGAGCAGAGTAGCCGACAGTAACTGTAGAAAATAGCGCGGGACTATAAAGGAGAGAGAGAACGATATTACGGCCAGTAAAAGGTAGATATTTATCTTCTTCATGATAGCGTCCTTTATTTTTTTGCGAGACTTCGTTTTATTAAATGCGGCGACAGCTTCATGAGCTGCCGCTATCCGATCCAGGCATCGACTGCAGGAGCTCAGGTGTTCCTCGATGCGCTCGCGGCCATCTTTCAGGGCCCGGCCGGCAAGAAAGCCAGCTAGCGTAGCTTCGTCCGGATGAGTATCTGTCTTCATCTTGGTATCGGTCATAAGTCTCCCCCTATATAAGGACGCTAAAAATGCCAGATTTGTTGCAACCTATTTTAAAATAATTAGAGGCCATCTTATAAGCACATGCAGTGGCCTCGTATTGCGAGGAGGCCTAATTTAGGCCGACGAAGCAATCTTCGAGATTGCTTCGCTTCGCTCGCAATGACTTGTAATTACTCCGAGGCCTTTAAATGCGCCCTGAGCTTGTTCTTGGCTCTCTTCATACAACTGGAGACAGTCCCTACCGGAAGGCTCAAAATTTCGGCTATTTCCTTGTACTTCTTATCATGCAGTAGGTTCAATTTTATTATGAGTTTCTCTTTTACGGGCAGGCTCTCAATGGCGTCGTCTATCCTTCCGGAAAGCTCACTTTCATTGACTTCTTCGGATGGGCTTAGCCCAAAAGAGGGGATGAGATCGATGAGTTCGGATTCCTCTACCTTGTCACAGAGCAAAATAGGGTTTTCCGGCTCAATGCGCCGCAGTTTACGCATATGTTGCATCGCCGCGTTACCCGACACTATAGCGATCCAATAAGGGATGCTCTCCGGATCACGGATCGCATCCAGTTTCCTATTCTCCCATATCGAGATAAATACTTCCTGCCGGATATCCAGGATCTCTTCTTGCGACAGGGTGATCCCGCATCCTTTCAATCGCCTATAGATCGCCGTATATACCAGGTGTGAGTAGGTCTTTACAAAATTTTCGTTAAAATGGCCTTCATCCATGAGAATAGGGTAGCATATAATATGATAAATTGTCAAATCAAATTTAATCAATCATCAATTTAATAGGCTTGACAAATCGCCTCTTTATTTGACTTATTCGATTTATATAGTATAATTAATATACTATCCTTACGTTTGTATCAAACCACAAGGAGCCATAAATTGGCAGATTTGAATAGTGAGTGCCAGGGGCCGGCAGGCGATTATTTAGTAGACGGTCAATATTCGATAAGAGACCTTATCGATATTGAAGGGCTTCGTCGGATATTCGAAGCATTATCCCAGCTAGCCGGGGTTGCCATAGGGTTCACTTCTCATCCGAGCGAAGAGAACCTGATATCCATATCGTGGGCTGACATTTGCGCAAACTTCCATAGGGCTCATCCCGAATCTATCAAGGCTTGTCTTAAGAGTAATTTATCATTGGTCAATAAATTGAAGAAGGCTGGCGATATCAATATTGAAGTATGCGATAACGGATTGGTAGACGGAGGAACTCCGATAATCATTAAAGATAAGTATATCGCGACGCTCTATGCGGGGCAGGTCTTTCTACAAAAACCAGACATGGAGGTTTTTAAAAAACGGGCCCAGGCTTACGGGTATGATGTGGAAAAGTATCTTGAGGCTGTCGGGAAAGTAAAGATCATTACGGAAGACAGGTTCAAGATGGTCGTTTCGTTATTGGGCAGCATAGCATCGTTTATAACGGAACTGGGCTATATGAATCTTGAGGTCAAAAACAGGAATATGGCGCTTCAGGAAGATGTTGTTTACCGCGAGAATGCAGAATTAAGGCTGAGACATTTAAATTCCGTACTTCGCGCCCTCAGCAGCATCTCGCAGCTTATCATCAAGGAAAAAGACGAGAAGGTTTTGGTCTCCGAGACCTGCCGGATATTGGTCGAGAGCAGGAATTACCGGATGGCATGGATAGGGCTGATCGAGGAGGGGACATTTGAGATCAAGCCGACTTCCAGCGCAGGGTACGAAGACGGCTATATCGGAAGCACTCATGTGACCTGGGACGATTCGCCGAGTGGTCAAGGCCCCACAGGTGCTACCATAAAGATGCGTAAGCCATCGGTTGTAAATGATATAGCGAATGATCCGGGTTTTGCCCTGTGGCGTGATGAGGCATTAAAACGCGGTTACCGGTCTATGGCCTCCGCGCCTGTTACAATGAAAGAGCACATTTACGGCGTTGTAAATGTATATTCGGATCGTCCTGACGTTTTCGATGAGCAGGAAGTCAACTTGCTTGCCGAGTTAGCGGGAGACCTGGGTTTTGCCCTGTATGCCGCGGCGGCTGCATCAGAACGGCAAAGATTCGAAGAAGCGCTGGTCGCGTCAGAGGAGAGCTATCGCTCTATCTTCGATTCGGCAAATGACGCCATCTTTATCCAGGATATAGAAACTGGCCGTATAATTGATGTCAATCAGAAAGCCTGCGAGATGTATCTGTATGGCGAAAATGAGCTGAAGAGATGTAGTTTCGGAGAGATAAGCCTGGGAGAAAGCCCTTATGGCCACGAAGACTTTATCGGCGTAATAAATAAGACCTCCGGAGGAGAGCCGCAGCTCTTCGAATGGGTTGCTAAGGACAGAGCAGAACGCTTATTCTGGGTTGAGATAAATCTTAAGAGAGCGGTTATAAACGGTAAATACCGTATTTTGGCGATCGTGCGCGATATCACCGATCGTAAGCGGTCCGAGGAGAGGTGGGAGAAGATACATGAGGCATTTTTAAGTTTCGGCGCCGAGCCGCTGGATAATATCAATAAGCTTACTGCTTTGTGCGGAGAGATCATGGAGGCTGACTGCACCTTATATAACAAGCTTGAAGGCGATACCTTGCGTTCCTGCGGGCAGTGGAACGCGCCTCCCGGGTTTCAGACGTCAGATGAGGCCAAAGGACATGTGTGCTATGATGTGATAAAGAAAGGTTCTGATAGCATAGTCATTTTCAGGAACCTCCAGGATAGCGAGTATGCCAGGACCGATCCCAATGTCAGGAATTACAATCTTCAGACATATGTCGGGCAGGCCGTAAAAGTCGGTGGCGAATATATCGGAACATTGTGTAACGTCTTTCAGCGAGATATCGAGCCTACAGATGAAGATAAGGAGATAATGGGGTTTATCGCGCACGCGATAAGTGTTGAAGAGGAGCGCAAGAGCGCCGGAGAGATAAACCGGATGGCGCAATTTTCGGTTGAACGCTCCGGCAGCGCCGTATTCTGGATAAACCCTGACGGGCGAATAATGCATGTCAATAATATGGCGTGTCTCTATCTGGGGTACTCACGCGAAGAGCTGATGACTATGAGCGTAGCCGATATAGGCATCAATTATTCCAAGGATGTCTGGCTGGAGCACTGGAAAGAGGTCAAGGAACGCGGCTCTTTTGTGCTCGAGTCAAAACAGCGGCGAAAAGACGGTACCGTGTTTCCCGTGGAGGTGACGGTTAATTATCTTGAGTTCCAGGGTAAAGAATATAGCTTCGCATCCGTCAGAGACATCACCGTGCGCAAGGCTCAGGAAGAAGAGTTGGTCAGGCGCGACTATCAGCTGGAGATCCTTTCGCGCACAAGCCAGCATATCAACGCGATACTGGAAGTGCCGACGATACTGAGAACACTGATCGCCGCGGCTATGGAACTCGTGGACGCTTCTGCCGGGACGGCCGGAGTGATGACGGGCGATAAATTGGTATTTAAAGAGTATCACAAAGACGGCAAGATTCATCCCCTCGACTACTCGTTCTCCCCTGGCGAGGGCCTTTGCGCGTACGTAACAAAAACATTAAAAACGCATATTTCAAACGATGTTGAGCGCGATCCGGGTGTGTTTCCTGAGTTCAAAGAGATGTTCGGACTGCGTACAATGATCAGTATACCGATACTGAACCGCGAGGGAAAGCTGCTCGGATGCCTGGAGTTGCATAATAAGAAGGATTCGAAGCTGTTCGATGCTCAGGATGTTTTTATGCTTCAGGGTTTGGCGGCAGGGGCGGCTGTAGCTCTCGAGAACGCCAACACGCTGGTACAACGCAATAAAGGCCTGGAGGCGCTTGCGTGGCAAAAAGAGTATTACGAAAACCTTCTGAACGAGGCGAACGTCTGGATGGAAGTTGTGGATAGAGAGGGGAATACTCTCTTATGGAATAAAAAAGCCGAAGAGATCGCAGGTTTTAAAAAGGAAGACCTTACAGGTAATCTGAAAAAATGGGATCTTGAGTATCCTCTTCCAAGGCAGAGAGCAAAAGTCCTGAATTTCGTAAAGAAGCTTATCACCTCCGGGAAGACCATAAAAGATCTGGAGACAGAGATCGCGACCTTGAACAACGGTAAGAAGACTATGTCATGGTCCTCCACGATGATCCGGGACATTTATGGCAAGGTAATCGGCAGTATGTTTATTGGCAATGATGTAACGGAGCGCAAGGCCATAGAAAAGGAGAGGGAGCTGCTTAATGAAGAGCTGATCAAGACCAACGAGCGCTTGAGCCAGCTCGCGCTGAAAGACGTCGAGACCGGGCTCCATAACCACCACTATCTGACAGAAGCCATAGAACCGGAATTCTATAGGGCCAAGCGTTATGTCCATCCTCTGTCGGTGCTGATGATAGATATCGATTATTTCAGATCGGTAAATGACCTTTACGGGCACGAATTCGGCGATATGGTATTGAAACAATTTGCCACCCAATTAAAAAAAATGGTGCGTCGCTATGATGTGGTAGTGCGTTTCGGGGGCGAAGAGTTTGTTGTCCTCTCTTCGGGAGCGGACAGGGCAAAGGCTATAGCCCTTGCCCACAGGCTTATGGAAGCCTTATCCATCTTCAACTTTGGCGACGGTAAACATACCGTTAAACTCAGGATGAGCATGGCGGTAGCTTCGTATCCTGATGACCCTATCGAGAACGGGATGGACCTGATATATCTTGCGGAAAAGCTGTTGGATAAGGCTAAAGAGGCGGGCGGCAATAAGGTATTCTTCTCAGGAGACCTTAAAAAAAATGGTAAGAAGAACGGGAAATCAAGCGGGGAGCCGACCGATATTCGATACCTCAAGAAGAAGATATCGAGCCTTACGAAACGCGGAAGACAGAGCTTGATGGAATCGATCTTCGCCTTTGCCAAGACGATAGAGATGAGAGATCACTACACGGGCGAGCACGCGGATTCCACAGTTCACTATTCGACGCAGATAGCGAGAGCGTTGAAGTTGGACCAGGACGAGATAGACCATGTCAGGCAGGCGGCGATATTGCATGACCTGGGCAAGATCGGAATAAGCGACAAGATTCTGTTGAAGAAGTCCAAGCTTTCAAAGAAAGAATTTGATGAGATCAAAAAACATCCGCAGATAGCGGCAGATATAATAAGGCCCATACAATTTATGAAGGATATAATTCCGCTTATCCTTTATCATCATGAAAAGTGGAATGGCACGGGTTATCCTATGGGGATAAAGGGCAGATCCATACCTGTGGGCGCGCGGATCATTTCGATAGCCGACGTCTATCAGGCACTGACTTCGGATAGGCCTTATCGTAAGGCTTTTTCTAAAAAGAAGGCTATGCAGATACTGAAAGAGAATATCGGGATACAGTTTGACCCTGCGATAGTCAAAGTCTTCATGAAGATATTGAAAGCGGAGAAAGACAGGCGCCGGTGAGGCCGTTTCTACAGTACGTAAAGTGATCGAAAGGAAGAGCATGACAGAGCATCAGGAAGAGAGTGAGTTAATAAAACAGAGAAGAGAGAAGCTTAAGGCGATCATGGATTCAGGCGTTTACGCTTATGGCGGAAGATTCAACACAACGTCGAATATCGGCGCCCTGAAAAGTGATTTCTCCGAAAACAGGACCGTCACCGTGGCCGGCCGCATAATGGCGGTGAGGTTGCATGGTAAGAGTATGTTCTACGACCTGAAGGACTCTTCCGGCAAGATACAGGTTTATATAAAAGAAGATACGATCAGCGCCGACAGATTCGCGGGCCTGAAGAAGAATATCGATATCGGCGATTTTGCCGGAGTGAGCGGGGAGACGTTCAAGACGCGCACGGGAGAGCCTACGATCGTTGTGAAAGAATTCACCATACTATCAAAGAGCCTCAGGGGGCTTCCTGAGAAGTGGCACGGCCTGAAAGATGTCGAGACCAGATATCGCCAGCGCTACGTCGACCTTATAGTCAATGACGATGTCAGGAATACATTCATAACCCGGTCAAAGATAGTCTCCGGGATCCGGAAGTTCCTCGATGCCAGGGGTTTTCTGGAAGTGGAGACGCCTATGATGCAATCCATGGCCGGTGGCGCCGCGGGTAAGCCATTCAAGACTCATCACGAAGCGCTCGATATCGACCTCTTTTTAAGAATAGCTCCGGAGCTCTACCTGAAGCGGCTTCTCGTCGGAGGACTGGAGAAAGTATACGAGATAAACAGGAATTTCCGCAACGAAGGCATTTCGATAAAACATAATCCGGAATTCACCATGCTCGAAGTTTACGAGGCCTATTCCGACTGTGCGGGCATGATGAAACTTACGGAAGATATGATTACTACGCTTGCTGCAGATCTGCTCGGGAAGAAAGAGCTCGAGTATAACGGCAAGTCGATAGATCTCTCGAAGTGGGAGAGGGTTTCCTTTGCGGAGCTAATGAAAGAGCAGTTTGACATAGTCCCTGAAGACCCTCCGCACGCCTGGATAAAGAAGCTTAAATCTAAAGGCGTAGAAATAGAGGGAAAAGAAGTCTCAAGGACCCAGTTGATCAACATAGTGGGCGAACTCGTCGAGCCGAAAGCGCACAACCATCCTGTCTTCGTGATAGACATGTTCAAAGAGATGTGTCCGCTTGCCAAGACCAAGCCCGATAATCCTGCGTTGACGGATCGCTTTGAGCTCTACATGGGCGGCATGGAGATAGCCAATGCCTATTCCGAGCTGAATGACCCCACCGAGCAGAAGGTGAGATTTATGGATGAGATGGATGGCGCCGATGATAAGCGAAGGGTCATCGATGAAGATTTCGTAACGGCTTTAGAGTACGGCATGCCGCCCGCCGGCGGCCTCGGCATAGGCATAGACAGGCTGGTTATGATACTCACGAACTCTTCCTCGATAAGAGATGTCATACTCTTCCCGCAGTTAAAACCTTTGCGCCGAGAAGACTCTGAATGCGCCCGGTAACGCTGATGAGCTGGCAGCTTTTAGTAAGCCTGCGGTATCTCACCTCAAAGCATAAAGAGAAATTCATATCCGCTATAAGTCTTCTGTCGATACTCGGGGTTGCCGTAGGTGTGGCGGCGCTCATAATAGTCATTGCGGTCATGAGCGGTTTCGACGAAGACCTGAAGTCGAAGATCATCGGCACGTATTCACACCTTGAGATAATATCCGATTACGGAGTCAGTCCTTCAAAGGCTCTTACCGACAAGATCCTGAATACCAGGAATGTCAAAGCCGCCGCATATTTTTTAAATACCCAGGCGCTTATACGCTACAACGAAAGCGTTACGGGTGTTATCGTTAAAGGCATTGAGCCTAAAGATGAGATCCGCATAAGTAAACTTGGCGATTACATGAAGAGAGGATCTCTCGAACTGGACGGCGCCGGCATAGTCATAGGAAGTGAACTTGCCGATAAGCTGGATGTCAAAGTAGGTGATTTCATATCTCTGATATCGCCGTCTTCGATAGACCTGAAGAAGATCGGTTTCCCCGGCACGTTCAAAGTCGAAGGCAGAAACTACAGGGTTTCCGGCATATTCACATCCGGCATGTATGATTACGATATGAATCTGGCCTATGTCAGTATTCCCGAGGCGCAAGCCCTCGCGGGGATCACCGGGAATATCGTCAGCGGAGTCGCCGTCAGGATAGATAATTCTGACGATGCCGATAGCGTGAAGCGCGAGCTTCAGGCGATGCTGGGCCTGCAATATGATGTCCGGACCTGGGTGGACATGAATAAGAACCTGCTCATTGCTCTTAAGCTCGAGAAGACGGTGATGTTCATAATACTTATACTGATCGTGACGGTCGCTTGTTTTAATATTGCCAGCACTCTTATCATGACGGTTCTTGAAAAGACCAAGGATATAGGGATATTGAAAGCTATAGGCGCTACCAATCTCAATGTTATGGCCATATTCGCTCTTCAGGGCGGTTTTATAGGGATTCTCGGCACCGCTCTTGGGGCTGGCCTGGGCGTAGGGATGTGCTATTTGTTGAAGACTTATAAATTTATCACCCTTCCGAAAGAGATATATTACATCGACAAGCTGCCTGTGAAGATTGCCGAAGGCGACATCCAGCTTATAGTGATATCAAGCATACTTATAAGTTTCATAGCCACTATATATCCTGCTTATAAGGCTTCCAAGCTGCAGCCAGTGGAGGCGCTCAGGTATGAGTGATGTTATATTAAGCTCGAGAGATCTTTCGAAATCCTACCGCATGGGCGGCAAGGAAGTCAGGGCGGTCGATAAAGTCAGTTTTGATCTGGCGCCTGGGGCGTCGATATGTGTGGTTGGCCCTTCCGGAGCGGGAAAGTCGACTTTACTGCAGCTGCTTGGCGGCCTCGACTTTCCGACTACAGGCAACGTTATGCTCGACGGTATAGATATTTACAAGCTTTCGGATAAAGAGAGGGCCAGGATCAGGAATAAGCGTATCGGATTTGTATTTCAGTTTTATCACCTCCTGCCCGAATTCAGCGCTATCGAAAATGTGATGCTTCCGGCCATGATAGGCCGAAGGAAAGCAAAGGAGAAGGCTCTCGATATATTGAAATCGGTGGGGTTAGCCGATAGAGCCGCTCATAGACCCGGTGAGCTGTCGGGCGGCGAGTCACAAAGAGTGGCCATAGCCAGAGCTCTCATAAACGACCCGGAGGTCCTGTTATGCGATGAGCCGACAGGTAACCTCGATTCGGCGACCAGCGAGTCCATCTATCAGTTACTCTCCGATATAAAGTCAAAATCCGGCGCTGCGCTTGTCATTGTCACTCATGATGACACCCTATCCAAACGCACAGATTCAACGCTTCGCCTCAAAGACGGCCGCATAGTATAGGGGACGTGTCACTTTGGGACACTCCACTTTTTGTAAATTATCTAGAGCTATCAGTATTGTTTAAAGTGGAGTGTCCCAAAGTGACACGTCCCCTATGACTCAGGCGAAAATAATTCATCGCCGCGAATGAAGACCTCAAGGTGTGGCAGTGCCGAAGTGTATTTTCGCTGTAGACGAGCGGGCATATAGGGAGCGGAATAGACATCATACCCCCCTATAGCCTGATCGACAAGCTTTTTGTCGAGTAACGCGTCAAGGTCAACCGGAGGTAGCATAAGGGCTTCTTTTGGGATATCCGGACG
>JAHJHP010000052.1 GCA_018823705.1 Candidatus Omnitrophota bacterium
CTTTTATGTCTATAGCCGGTATCACTATCATAATTTTACAAAGTTACCCAGGATCTTCAGTCCCAGCGCCTGGCTCTTTTCCGGATGAAATTGGAACCCGTAAAGATTTCCCCTGCGCACGCCGGATACAAAACCGGACCCATACTCCGTAGTCGTAAAGACAATATCTTTATCGTCCGGCTTCATATAATACGAGTGGACGAAATACATGTAGGAGCCCTCAGGCACACCGTTCAGTATCCCTGCGCCCTGACCCCTGAACCCTGACCCCTGAATACTATTCCACCCCATGTGCGGCACCTTAAGGCTCTTTCCGCGGAAATTAAACTTTTTAACCCTGCCGCCCAATACCGATAGCCCTTTGACTCCGGGAGACTCGTCGCTTTTATCGAATAATAACTGCGCGCCGAGACATAGCCCCAGGAACGGTATGCCCCGGTTTATTGCGTCCTTTATCGGCGCTACAAGGCGTAAACCCTTCAGCTCTTTCATAGCGTCACCAAACGCACCCACGCCGGGCAATACGAGCTTATCGCATCCGGCAACGTCCGCCGGCTTCGAGGTGACCTTTATCTTTGCTCCCGCTTGTTGAAGCGCCTTTTCGACGCTCCGGAGATTGCCCATACCGTAATCGATAACCGCTATCATGCGCTGGCCCCTAGTCAATAGTTCCCTTTGTCGAAGGAATGCCTTTCCTGCGAACGTCAATCTGCGTAGCCTCGTCGAGCGCGATGCCGAGCGCTTTGAAGACAGCTTCAAGCACATGGTGCGCATCCTGTCCCGCGTAGACATCTAAGTGCATATTGATCGCGGCGTTCTTCGCGAATGTATCAAGAAAATCCTTGCCATCCTCGATCGAATAATTTTCGGAAACGGGCAGGGTCTCATTGTAACTCGGCATTCTCCACGCGAACGAATAACGTCCGCCTATGTCGATCGTCGCTTTTGCGGCAGCCATGTCCATCGGGACCTCTTTCGAAGCATATCGCTTTATGCCCTTACAATCGCCCAGCGCCTGTTTAAATGCCTTGCCCAGACATATCGCGGCATCTTCATTCGTGTGATGCATATCCACCTTCAGGTCACCCTTCACTTTTAACGTGAGATCAAATAGTCCGTGGAACGCGAATAAAGTGAGCATGTGATCAAGGAAACCTATTCCCGTCTTTATATCGGCCTTACCGCTGCCGTCTATGGCCAGCTTTCCGGCGATATCCGTCTCTGTGGTTTTGCGTTTTATAAGGCTTCCGCGTATCTTCTTTGCCATCTTTAACTCCTCCCCAAAATTTGACATAGCAAATTTTGGATTTTCCATACAGTTAGCTTGTTCAAATTTTATTCTATTAAAATTTGAACCTTACTATTCGAACCTGACCTTGATAGAATCCATATGTTTATCGAGTTTTTCGATCCCCGCTACCTTTTCCAGCGGATCGCGTATCTTCTCAAGGGCCTTCTTGGTAAACGAGAGTATATGCGAACTCTTGCAGAAATCCGAAACTCCCAGGCCCGAGAAGAACCGCGCGCTTCCTCCGGTAGGAAGGACATGGCTTGGGCCCGCCACATAATCCCCTACGGCAACCGGCGTATAGGGCCCGAGAAATATCGCGCCGGCATGCATGATCTTCTTAGCAATCTTTTTGGGATTATTCGTCAATATCTGCAGATGCTCGGCGGCCAGCATATTCGCGACATTCGCGGCCTCATCCATATTATTCACCATCACTATGTAGCCGTTTATATTTTCCTTCTTAAATATCTTTACCAGGCGCTTTGAGTTTGTTATCAGTATCGACATACCCATAAAGTGCTCGGCCTGGGCAGCCAGGTCCGCCTTTATGAAATTCACATCCGACATCTGGTTTGCTATTATAGCTACCTCCGTAGGGCCGGCGAGCATATCTATACCGCAATAACCGAATACCTGCCGCTTGGCTTCAGTGACATAAGCATTTCCCGGCCCGACTATCTTGTCAACCCTCGGTATCGTCCTGGTTCCAAAAGCAAGGGCCGCTATGGCCTGGGCGCCGCCGACTTTATATATAGCGTCGACTTTCAGAAGATCGGCCACGACGAGTATATGCGGATCGACCGACTTATGCTCATTCGGCGGAGTGACCAGGACTATCTTCTTAACGCCGGCCATCTTTGCGGGGATCACCGTCATATAGACGCTCGACACCAGTGGCACCGTACCGCTCGGGACATAAACTCCAACCTTCTCCAGCGGCACAATATTCTCACCCAGCAATACACCGTCCGCGTCTTTTATCTTCCATGATCTCTTGAGCTGTTTTTTATAAAACTTGGTGATATTTTCCATCACAACTTTAAGAGTGGAGACAAATTCCGGCTTTATATCCTGATAGGATCCCGACATTTCGCACTCTGAGACCTTCAGGTCTTTAGGGCTCAGCTTCACGTGATCGAATTTCCTGGTGTATTTCAGAAGCGCGTCATCGCCCGAAACCCTTACGCTCTCTATTATATTTCTGACGCTTTCAGCAACACGCCTGTTTCGCCCGAGGCCTCTATCGCACAGTTTTTGAAACTGCTGGCTGCCCACCCTCACAACTTTCATTTTAGTGTCTCCAAGTTTATTAAGCCACAGTGTTAGCTAAGTGCCGAGGTCTTTAGACCGAGGCCAAGTTTATTAAGCCACAGTGTTAGCTAAGTGCCGAGGTCTCCGACCGAGGCCTTAATTGCATCGAAGGCTTTATTAAGGGCCTGATCCAGTTTCCCGGCCATCTTTCCCCCGCCCTGCGCAAAACTATCCTTGCCGCCGCCCGAACCCTCTATCGACTTTGCCATATCTTTGGCAAGAACGCTGGCACTTATACCTCGCTTCACCAGATCGTCCGTAACGGCTATAACGAACGAGACCTTGTCTTCGCCTTTTGTGGACAATATGATCACCGAGGACGGTTCTTTAGCTCTTATATTATCGGCCAATATTCTCAAGGCCTCTATGGATATATCGCCAATGTCCTCCGTTATGACTTTAGAGCCGCCTGCGGCTCGAGCGCGCCCGATAAATAGGCTTATATTACCTTTCTCATCTTCCAGTCTCTTAAGGGCCATTCTCTTAAGCTCTTCCTTTTTGGCTCCCAGCTTCATCTTGTCGCGCATCGCCCTCTCGCGATCTTCCAGGTACCTCAGGGCCGCGCTTTGAGTCAGCGCTTCTATGCGCCGCACGCCCGATGCTATAGAGCTTTCGCTCGTTATTTTAAATATTTCTATATCCTTTGTATTATCGACATGCGTGCCGCCGCAAAGCTCTTTCGATACGTCACCAACCGTTATGACACGGACCGTCCTGTCATACTTTTCTCCGAATAACGCCATCGCGCCTTCGTTTCGGGCTTCGTCGATATCCTTTATATCCTTCTTAACGGGGATCGAGCTCTTTATATTTTCGTTAACGAGCTCTTCGACCCTGACAAGCTCTCTCTCATCCATCTTCTTCATGTGCGTGAAGTCGAATCTGAGATGGGAACTATCCACGAGAGAACCGGTCTGGTGTACATGATCCCCAAGAGCTTTGCGAAGCGCCGCCTGAAGTAAATGCGCCGCCGTATGGTTCGCCATCACTTTACGTCTTACAGCTTCATCTACCGTAACCAGCACCTTCTCGCCGAGACCGATCGTGCCTTTAAGCATCCTGCCGATATGGACTATAGTCCGGCCGATCTTTTTGGCATCCTCGACCTCCATGATCCCTGAAGGGGATTCGATCCTTCCGCGGTCGCCGGCCTGGCCGCCCGATTCCCCATAGAACGGGGTCCTGTCCAATATCACTTCCCCGTCTTCCATCACAGCCAGTACCTTTGCCTCGGCAGATGTATTTTCATATCCCACGAAATTTGTAACGAGCTTGAGCGAGGCTACTTTATTTGTAAATGTCTCCGTGAATATTTCACCCTTCAGCTTGGATCCGGCGCGCGATAACTCTCTCTGCTTATCGAGCAGCTTATGGAATATACTATTGTCTATCTTCAGGCCGTGTTTTTCGGCGATCTCTTCCAGCATCTCATACGGCATACCGTATGTATCATAAAAACTGAATGCGGCCTTAGCGAGTCCGGGAGCATCTTTCGACTTACTTATCTTTTCAAAAACCTCTTCTACTTTCGGAAGCTGGTTCGATATGACATACAGGAACGCCTCTTCTTCTTTTTTAATCACCTGCGCGATATCGTCACGAACCGTCTTTACCTCCGGATAAGCATCATGCATCAGATCGGCTACAAGGGCAACTAATTTATACAGAAACGGTCCCTTGATCCCTATATCCTGCAAGTGGGACATGGAGCGCCTTATAAGTTTACGTACAACATATCCGCGCTCTTCATTCGATGGCATAACCCCGTCCGCAACACAGAACACTACTGCGCGGATGTGATCGGCTATCGCGTTTGCTTTGCTTCGCATCGCGCGCCTGTCGCCGGAAGCTTGGCCGGAGCTCCTTGCGCTTTCAGCCTCTATCGTTTCTATCAGTGGCTTGAATATATCTATCTCGAAATTTGACTTCACTCCCTGCATCACCGACGCTATTCTCTCAAGGCCCATGCCGGTATCTATATTCTTATTGGGAAGCGCCTTAAGGCTGCCGTCAGGCTGCCTGTCAAACTGCGTAAATACCAGATTCCATACTTCTACGAAACGGCCGCAATCGCAAGCCGGAGAACATACCGCCTTTCCGCAACCCACAGCCGGACCGTAATCGTAGAATATCTCCGAACAAGGGCCGCACGGGCCATTCGGCCCTTTCGATGGCGCCTCCGAGGGCCAGAAGTTATCTTTCTCGCCGAGGGCTATTATTCTGCCCGGGATGACCTTGATCGAATCCTTCCATATGTTATAAGCCTCTTTATCGTCCTTATAGACCGAAACCCACAGCATATTCTCCGGGATCTTCAATACGGCCGTGAAGAATTCCCAGGCCCAGGCGATCGCTTCGGCCTTAAAGTAATCTCCGAAAGAGAAGTTGCCGAGCATCTCGAAGAATGTGTGATGGCCGCTCGTCTTGCCGACGTTGTTGAGGTCCCCGGTCCTGAGGCACTTCTGGGATGAAGTCGCACGGACGTAAGTGAGGCTATGCCCCAGGAACATCTCTTTGAACTGGTTCATCCCTGCGCCCGTAAAGAGAAGCGTCGGATCATCTTTCGGGACAAGCGAATCACTGGCCACTATCTTATGATTTTTGGACTTGAAAAATTCCAGAAAGAGCCGTCTTATATCGTCGGTCGTCATCATTTTATAAGTTATCCGCTACTTCGATGATCTCCCCTATAACCCTTTTCACTATCTCATATTCAAATCCACGCCTGAGAAGGAGATCGTACAGCTTCTTCGCCGCTTTTGGCCTATCCGGCCCCGAAATGCGCTTTAAACGTCTTTCGGCCACATCCAGGGCAACTCTGTATTCGTCGTAATTTTGCGCCTTATCCCGCAGAGCGCCTTCGATTATCGCCTCAGGTACACCTTTATTTTTAAGTTCACGCCTTAAGATTATATCGCCGACAGGATTGACATGCATCCTCGATTCAACCCAGAAATTGGCGAACTTTACATCGTCTATCTGATCTACTTTTTTGAGGCTTTGAATGACGGCCTCTATGGTAGATTCATCATAACGCTTGAGCTTTAACCTGCCGCGCATCTCGGATTCGGATCTCGGCCTTGAGCGCAGCAGGCAGTAAGCATTATTGGTAGCTGATCGAAGCTTCTTATCCTGTTCCAATGTTATTTGATCGTCTTCTCTATGATCTCTTTTTCTATCTTAGCCATTATCGAAGGATTCTCTTTAAGATAGACCCTGGCGTTCTCCTTGCCCTGGCCGAGCTTCTCTTCGCCATATAGGATCCACGCTCCGCTCTTCTTCAGGACACCCAGCGTCTCACCCATATCAAGGACGCTGCCGGATTTCGATATCCCCTCGTCGAACATTATATCGAATTCCGCTTTTCTGAACGGCGCCGCTACCTTATTCTTGACTATTGAGGCCCTTACGCGATTACCCACTGCCTCGTCGCCTTTTTTGAGCGATGCTATACGGCGCAGATCTATCCTCACTGAAGAATAAAACTTCAATGCTCTGCCTCCCGGAGTCGTCTCGGGGTTGCCGAACATGACGCCGATCTTCTCACGTATCTGGTTAATGAATATAACGCAGGTTTTTGACTTTGATATCGATCCCGACAATTTCCTGAGCGCATGGCTCATGAGGCGGGCCTGTAAACCCATATGAGACTGCCCCATCTCTCCGTCGATCTCGGCTTTCGGGACGAGCGCCGCCACAGAGTCGATCACGACTACATCCAGGGCGTTTGACTTGACCAGTGTCTCCGCTATATCCAGCGCCTGTTCACCCGTATCGGGCTGTGACATCAGCAGATTATCGAGATTTACACCAAGGGTCTTGGCATAACCGGGGTCGAACGCGTGCTCGGCATCGATGAACGCGGCTGTGCCGCCTTTAGCCTGCGCATTGCCTATTATACTCAGTGTCAGAGTAGTCTTTCCGCTGGACTCGGGCCCGAATATCTCTATAACTCTTCCCCTGGGAACACCACCGACCCCAAGCGCCACATCAAGCGTAACCGACCCTGTCTGGATCGCAGGCACGTCCAGCTTAAAGTCCTGGCCAAGCTTCATTATGGAGCCTTTGCCGAACTGCTTTTCGATATGCTCAAGCGCCAGATCCAGGGCTTTGGTCTTCTGATCAGCGGTTATATCTTTATACTCCTTAACCTGTTCACGGGGCTCTTCCCTTTCCTTCACTTTAGTCTTGACCATCTTATTCTCCTTAGGTTATACACTATAGTCATTAATATAATTATGCTATAAGCAGGGATTTATTATACATTCTTCACCTCCTCTCTGTAAAGTTAATTTTCCCTCCCTATATAAGGACGCTAAAAACGCTCAATTTGTTGCTATTTATTTTAAAATAGTTCTCGGCTGAGGCGCCAGGCTATAGGGGACGTGTCACTTTGGGACACTCCACTTAGCAAATTAACTCTAAGTAGCCCAGGCTCCTACCTACCTGCTTTCCTATCGGCAAGTAGGCAGGCAGGTAAGCCTGGGCTACTGCTAATATACAAAAAAGTGGAGTGTCCCAAAGTGACACGTCCCCTAATTCTGTGGTATAATATTACCTATGAAGGCTGAAATCATCTCTATCGGCACCGAGTTATTGCTCGGTCATATCATCAATACTAACGCAGCATATCTCTCCGGAAAGTTCGCAGCTCTCGGCATCGATTTGTATTATCAGACAACCGTCGGTGACAATCCCGAAAGGCTTACTCAAGCCATTAAAAGAGCTTTGATAAGAAGCGACATCGTGATCCTTACCGGCGGGCTCGGCCCTACCATAGATGATATCACCATGGAATCTATATCTCTTCTGACGGGCAAGCCTCTTATACCGAATAGAGCCGTCGCAAAAGATATAGCGAGGTATTTCAAGTCGAGAGGTTTAAGACCTTCCAGGGGCAATGAGAAGCAGTCCAGGGTACCGGAGGGCGCGAGGTGTCTGCGAAATAAGTTCGGGACAGCGCCGGCGCTCATAATAGAATATTTGGGGAAAGTTGTTATATGTCTTCCCGGACCACCGCGAGAGATGGAGCCGCTATTCGAAGACGAAGTGGCCCGGTATCTTAATGAAAAGTTCAGATCCGAATCGGTGATCGTGACCAGGACCATTAAGACTGTAGGCCTGGCTGAATCGCAGGTCAATGCGATAGTTAAGGACCTGCTGAAGCTGCCTCCACCTACCACGGTAGGGATTTACGCAAAGTTAAGAGAAGTGCATCTTGTGATTATGGCGAAGGCCAAAAGCCCCAGGCGCGCCCGCCTGGCAATTGCCATAATAGAGAAGAAGATCTTGACCCGTTTGAAGAGTCATGTATTCGGATACGATGACGACACTCTCGAGAGTGCCGTGGGAGAGATCCTTAAGGCCAAAAGATTGACGCTTTCCGTGGCGGAATCCTGTACAGGCGGCCTCATCACAAAACGTCTTACCGATATCAGCGGGAGTTCCAAATTCTTTATGACCGGTATCGTTACGTATTCAGATGAATCGAAGGAAAATTTTCTGGGAGTGCCGGATGCGCTTATAAAGAAGCATGGAGTCGTATCAAGGCAGGTCTGTAAAGAAATGGCTCTCGGAATAAAACATTTTGCCTGCACGGATATAGGGATAGGGATCACGGGCATAGCAGGCCCGGCGGGTGGCTCCGCGCGCAAGCCGGTGGGATTGGTATATATCGCGCTCGCGACCGACAGGAAGCGTATCGTCAGGGAATTCAGGTTCAAAGGTTCGCGTCAGGATATCAGATGGCAGGCCTCGCAGGCCGCTCTGGACATGATAAGGCTTAACGCATAAAATGCGCGCTTTTATCGCGATCGAAATATCGGATGCTATTAAGGACGTGCTTGGGCGGGTGATAACCCATCTCAAATATTCCGGCGCGGACGTCAAATGGGTTGATCCCGGGATCATACACCTTACATTGAAATTCCTGGGCGAGATCACGGATGATAAACGTGATGATATAAAATCTTCATTGGATACTCTCGCGAAAGACGTGAAACCGTTTGAAATGACGATAAAGGACCTCGGGGCTTTCCCGGCAATTGAGCGCCCTCGAGTCATCTGGGTGGGTCTGGATAAGGGAAGTTTAGAGGCGACTGATCTGGCCCTGCGGATCAAGGATTCGCTGTCCGAAGCAGGATTTCCGGGAAGCGACAGGCCTTTCAGCGCTCATCTTACGATAGGCCGCGTCAGATCTCCTCTTAATTCGGATAAGCTCAAAGATAAGGTCTCTTCGGCATCCTCCATCATCCAATCCGCCGGCGCAGTTTCCCACAAAGTCAGTTCAGTAATACTCTTCCAGAGCACCCTCACTTCGCACGGAGCTATTCACACTAAGCTTCACGAATCCGCGCTAAAAGGGCATTAGGCCTAGAATAAACTAAAACACAAATAGCTTCATCTTTCGCTAGAGCACAAATAGCTTCATTCGCGGCGATGAATTATTTTCGCCGTGCGCTTCGGTTTACGTCGATCGAATTATGTGTACAGATCCACGCACTTTCATATTCGCTCGACGTAAAGCTAATCCA
>JAHJHP010000053.1 GCA_018823705.1 Candidatus Omnitrophota bacterium
CTCTCGCCTTTTTTCCTATGCGAGGCTGTGTCCCGTACCCTTGCGCGTAACACTAGTCGATCGTGATAAGCCCCACCCCGTACCGCCTCTTACACGAAAAAAGGCTCGAGAGCGCCACCCGGAAAGTCAGCAGGATATTTTACGTTATCTCGCCGGATTAAGCATATCGAGTATGCGATTCATATCCTCGGTCGAATAGTATTCTATCTGTATGCGGCCGCGCTTCTTGCCGTGGATGATGCGGACGCGCGTCCCGAATAGCTGCTGGAGCTGGCCCTCGATATCTATTATGCCCTGCTCTTTCCCCGCCTCAACGCGGCGTTTAGCGCCGCTTGACCTGTGAGCGACAATACTCTCTGTCTCTCTGACCGAAAGGCCTTTCTTCACTATGAGATTGCACACTCTCAGCTGATCGGATTCCGTCGGAAGCGAAAGGAGAGCCTTAGCGTGCCCGGCCGTTATCGCGCCTTTTGAAATATAGTCCTGTATTTTTTTTGCCAGGCCCAGAAGCCTGATGGCGTTTGCTATCGTCGAACGGTCCTTGCCGAGAGACTTCGCGATATCCTCCTGCGTGAAATTAAAGTCCGTTACCAGCTTCTGAAAAGCGCATGCTTCTTCTACGGGATTTAATTCCTCGCGCTGGATGTTCTCTATCAGAGATATCTCCAGCATATCTATATCCGCGACATTCCTGATTATCGCGGGTATCTTCTCCATCCCTATCGTCTGCGCGGCTCTAAGACGCCTCTCACCGGCGATCAGCTCAAAACCATCGGCTGTCTTTCTTACCAGTATGGGCTGTATAATGCCTTTTTCTTTTATTGAGCTGATAAGCTCGTTCAATTTTTCCTGATTGAAATCGAGACGAGGCTGATATTTATTGGCCTTGATTTGAGAAACACGTATCTGCGCTATCTGCTCGCCCACCGATTGTGGCGCGTCAGCTGATGAAGCTGACTCGATAGCGATCGGCGTCAATAGCGCTTCTAGTCCTCTACCCAGTGCTTTATTTGCCATCTTATTCTCCTCTCATAAAACTTGCCGACTTTCCGGGTCCCTGCCTGCCTGTCTTCTGATAAGCAGGCAGGCAGGCAGGCTGTCGCTCTCTCGCCTTTTTTCCTATGCGAGGCTGTGTCCCGTACCCTTGCGCGTAATACTAGTCGATCGTGATAAGCCCCACCCCGTACCGCCTCTTACACGAAAAAAGGCTCGAGAGCGCCACCCGGAAAGTCCGCAAGCTATTTTACAGTATCCAAAACTTTCGTTCACTTAACATCTGCTTGCGAACAATTACTTAACTCATTGACAGCGCGGGAGTTACCTACTGTTTGTGCCGCAACATTATCATTAGTTTCTTTCTTTATACCTAACAGCTCTTCCACAAAATCCTGATATTTCTGCGCACCGATAGAATGCTTATCGTATAGCGCTATCGGTTTGCCAAAACCCGGCGCTTCTGTTAACTTAACATTTCTCGGTATTACAGTATTATACACTTTCCCTTTAAATACGTTTCGCGCTTCATTAATAACTTCGTTAGTCAGGTTTGTTCGGAAGTCTGCCATAGTGAGGAGTATGCCTTCGATGTTCAGGGCAGCATTAATATTCTCTTTGACAAGATTTATCGTGTTGACCAGTTGGCTAAGCCCTTCCAGAGCATAATATTCGCATTGTACTGGGATGAGTACCGAATCAGCCGCAGCCAGCGCATTAATAGTTAATAGGCCAAGTGAGGGAGGACAATCAATTATGATATAATCATATTCGGAAAGGATAGATACTATAGCTTTTTTCAGCTTGTATTCACGACCCATTATACCAACTAGCTCAACTTCAGCGCCGGTTAAGCTCAACGTTGATGGGATGAGAGAAAAATGATCTATGCCGCTGCTTATGATTATTGATCTAGGGTCGGCATCTTCGATCAGCATCTCGTATACACTGCTCTTTATATTGTGCTTATTTATGCCCAGGCCGCTCGTAGCATTACCTTGAGGATCTATGTCTACCAGGAGGGTTCTCTTCTCTGAAAAGGCTAGAAATGTAGCTAGATTAATAGCGGTAGTCGTCTTTCCGACTCCGCCCTTTTGATTACATATTGCAATGATTTTTGGCATTCGTATAGCTTTTTCCACGTGGAACAATTAGACGCTTTTATACTCTATCATGTGTAGGGCACCTTTAAAGGTGCCCTACAGCAAGAGTTATTCCAGAAGTTTACTACATCAAAGAAAGCTTACACTATATTTAATGAAAAGTCAAGATTTTACCGGCTATTTTTAGCCATTGCCGATTGTTCTGTTATTGTTAGTAATGTGTTAACAACCCAGTATAGGACTAGTCCGGATGGCATGCTATAGAATATGAAACCAAAAACGACCGGCATTACAATGAGCATGATCTTTTGCTGCTCTTTCTGTTCGGACGTAACGGCACTACCCATCGTTTTGGTGGAGATCTTCTGCTGCATGATCATCGCTACAACCATGATCAGGGGAAGTATGTTTATATGGTTTCCTATGATGGGTAACGTAAATGGTAATCTGACCGCATCCGGAGAGGACAAGTCTCTTATCCATAAAAAACTCGTATTACGAAGCTCTATGGACTTCATAAGCGCCGCATACAGAGCTATAAAGATCGGCATCTGAAGGAGAATAGGTAAACAACCGCTTAATGGATTGATCTTGTATTTTTTATATAGCTCCATTACGGCTTTATTCAATTTTTCCGGGCTGTCTTTATGCTGTTTCTTCAGTTGTTCCATCTGAGGATGCAGCTCCTGCATCTTCTGCATGGATTTGAAACTCTTTGCAGTCAGCGGAAACGTGATCAGGTTTAAAAATATAGATAGCAATATTATCGAGAATCCCCAGCTACGAGTTACCGTATGGAAAAATCCCATGATCACTATCATCACTTTACTTATACCGCCGAAGAAGCCGTAATTAACCGTGGCTTCGAGACCGTAATTAAGCTCCTTCAATATCGGTATGCTGCTTGGCCCCGCGTATAGCATAAATCTATTATTTATCGATGAGTTAGGTTGAATGCTAACGCCTTCCATCGCTACCCCCATAACGAGACCGTCGCGCTTATCATCGCTATAAAACTGAGCTTCTGTGGAGGCAAAAGGCTTAAGCACAAGTGAAAAATATTTGCTCTTGAGGGCTGTCCAACTTACGATGCCTGGGTTGATGATGCGCTGACCCGGTTTCGGTCTTTTGAATCCCAGGGTCTTTCCATTAATATCGGCGGTCACTTCTACGAATCTCTTATCGTCTTTCTTGGCCTCTGATATGCCGGCGCCGCCAATTATCCTATAATTAAAAGGCCTCGAAGAACTGGAGAGGTTCTTTATTGTAATACCTAACTCTATA
>JAHJHP010000054.1 GCA_018823705.1 Candidatus Omnitrophota bacterium
CGAGATCCAGGGGCGCCAGGAGGAACCGGCAGAAGGCTACACATACAACGGTAAAGAGATCGAAGAGCTGGACGAAAATACACTCTACAGGAGCCTTGTCATGATAAATCAGCAGATCTCGCTGGATAATCTACAGAAATTCGATCGCCAGCAGAGACAGCTTAAAAACCTTCAGCAGATAGACCGGATAAACAGGACTCAGCGTGAGTTGAAGAAACAGCAGGCGCTGACAAAACCCGCCGCGCCAAAGATCTATACACCTCCCAAAAAGATCTACACACCTCCCAAAATACCCAGGACGCGGTATTAGGAGAAGTATTCAGTTGAGATACCCATAATAACCGAATCGCTATAAAAAAAGACCCGGCATGCTCTGCCGGGTCTTTTTTTGTCGTAATACGGTCTACAGCTTTACTACGTTCGCCGCCTGTTCGCCCTTGGGCCCCTGAGTGACATCGAATTCGACGTCCTGGCCTTCTTTTAAGGACTTAAAGCCGTCACCCGTTATGACGCTGTGGTGCACGAATACGTCTTTGCCGTCTTCTGGCGTAATGAAGCCGTATCCTTTAGCGTCATTGAACCATTTTACTTTTCCTTTTACCATTACTTACTACCTCCTTTTTATTTACTACCGCGCGGATTTTACCACTTTTCCTTTGGGTTGACAAGCGTTTTTTTACCATATATAATTGCGATGTATGGAGCGTAATCACCTTGAATTAATGGCATTGAACGGACGATTATGAAAGAACTGATATTGATCGTAGAGGATGATAAAGATATAGTGAAGATGCTTGAGTACAACTTCAGGAAGGAGGGGTACGCGACCGTCTCAGTTCATGATGGCAAAAAGGCATTGGATGCTGCGATTAAAGAGAGGCCCGATCTCATCATACTTGATCTTATGCTTCCGGGTATGAACGGATTAGAGGTATGTAAAGAGCTGAAAAAAGACGCGAAGACCGCATCGATACCGATCATCATGCTTACCGCTAAATCACAGGAGTCCGATAAGATCGTAGGCCTTGAACTCGGGGCGGATGATTATGTAACGAAGCCGTTCAGTCCCCGCGAGCTTATGGCTCGCATTAAGGCCGTTCTGCGCAGGGTAAAGGAAAAATTTGCCCCTTCCGAAGTCACCCGGATCGGCGATTTGGCGATTGATTTCATAAGGATACAGGTGACGCTCAAAGGCAAGCCGGTAGAGTTGACATCCAAGGAATTCGAGCTATTGAAGGCGCTCGTTACGTCAAAAGGCCGCGTTCTGTCGCGAGATCATCTTTTGAATTCCATATGGGGCCTCGAAGAGTCCCTGGAGATCCAGACACGCACAGTCGACGTTCACATACAGACACTGCGTAAAAAGTTAAAGAGCGCGGCTAAGCGCATAGTGACCGTAAAGAATTACGGTTACAGGTTTGAAGAGGAGGCCTGACCATTGAGCTTTAAGGCGAAGCTGATATTGTCGTATATCGTGATAATATCGGCCTCTTTCGGGATCGTCTCTTTTTTTCTGGAGGCGAAAATCCTGGCAATCGGGTTCTTTTTTGCGGCCGCGCTCTCTTTTGTGGCAGGCTCCGTAATCGCCAGGAGTGTTACCGTGCCGATCAATGACATGATCGGCCTTTTTCGTGAATACTCGGATGGGGATTTTACCCGCCGGGCCAGCCATATTTCCGGGGATGAGATCGGATCACTGGCAAAGACATTGAATAAGATGGCCCGGGATATTGAGGATAAGATGAGCCGTATCACGACGCAGAATCAGAGGCTTACGGCGATATTTGACAATATGATAGAGGGTGTGGCCGTAATAGACGTTTCCGGGCATATTTTGTCGGCTAATAATACCATGAAGAGGATATTCGGATTCCAGGAAGTTCAGGCAGGAAAGGCGCTCTTTCTCGAGGTCATCCGGAATAATGAGATATGGGATGTCATAAGCACCGTGCTCAAGGCCGGAGAGCCTGTATCCAAAGAGATAAATATCATCTATCCCGTGCGAAAGATATTCAGAGTTAATGCCACTCCGATATCCGAAAGCCATACCGTAGAGGGTTGCCTCATAGTTTTACATGACGTGACAGAGATGAAGGCCCTGGAGACTATGCGCAGTGATTTTGTGGCTAATGTATCTCATGAGCTCAAGACGCCGCTCACATCGATCAAAGGGTTTGTGGAGACGCTGATGGACGGGGCGTTGGACGATAAAGAGCACGGCCGCGGTTTTCTTAAGATAATTCAAGACCACGCGAACCGTCTCGACAGTCTTGTCAGCGATATCCTGGCACTGGCTCACCTCGAGTCGAGGGAGATGGCGCTGGACAAAAAAGATTTCAGCCCGAAGGTAGAGGCCGACCGGATAATATCGGGATTTGCCGCTCAGGCCGGAAGGAGCGGTATAAAGATAAAAAATGAATTGCCAGCCGGCCTTTCGGTCAATGCCGATAAGAAAAGGATCGATCAGGTCTTGACCAATCTTATCGATAACGCGGTGAGATTTAACAGGTCCAATGGCGAGATCAGGTTGTTCAGTCAGGACGCTTCCGGCGCTACAAAGTTCATCGTGGAAGACTCCGGCAGCGGGATACCCGAGAGAGACATTTCACGGATATTTGAGCGGTTTTACCGTGTGGATAAAGCGCGTTCTCATGAATCGGGAGGCACGGGATTGGGCCTGTCGATCGTCAAACATATTGTTGAGCTGCATGACGGCAAAGTCGGAGTGGAGAGCGTCGAAGGCCTGGGCTCAAAATTCTGGTTTACTATTCCTAAATGAGCTTTAGGCGCCCGCAAAAAACTTTACTCGCATTTTACCTGCCCTTGAAGCGGATTTAACACCCATACTATATACTCTTAGCTAAGAACAAAGGAGGAGTATGTGCGGAACAAAAGAACAATGTCCTTGATCACAGCAGCTTTTTTACTGGCTGCGTTTAATGCGAAGGCGTATGCCTACCAGGACGGTGACTTTCAAATCTGGCACACCGAAGCCCAGGAATTCAATCTGAAAAAGGGGTGGAAGCGTCCTTTAGAGGAAGAATTCCGTTATGGCGACAGTGCCAGTGAGCTTTATTATCAGCATTACGAAATCGGTATCACATACGATTTCGGTAAAAGCCTGACCGTCGGCGCATTCTACCGGCAGATATACGAAGGAGAGAAAGGAAAGTTTAAGCCGGAATACAGACCTCATATTGACGCTACGCCGAAATGGGATATATACGGCTTCCGATTGGAAAACAGGAACCGGCTTGACTACAGGCTTCACGATGATAACAGAGCCGATAGGCTGCAGTATCGAAACAGGGTGACATTAAAGTCCCCCTGGAAATTCACACCTCTTAATATTCAGCCGTATGTTCAAAATGAAATATTTGTTTGGCTAGATAGCGTCGCATTTTATAGGGACAGATTTGATGCCGGCGTTTCCTTTGACATTCTGAAAGAAATAAAAGGGGATGTTTATTACCGTCTTCAGAGCACGAAGAAATCCGGAAGATGGACCGATCATAATATTCTGGGCCTTAAACTCAAGGTATTATTCTAACGAAAAGGAGAAAGTTATGTTTAAAAAAGTACTACTCGGCTTGTTAATGTTTACTTGCGCAACATCAGCTTTTGCCGCATCAAAGGATAATTCGATACAGGTGAAGGGTTCGGACACGATGGTCAATCTTGGGCAGGCGTGGGCCGAGAAGTATATGGAGGAGAACCCCGGTGATTTTGTGGCGGTTACCGGAGGAGGCTCAGGCACAGGCCTCTCCAGCCTCATAAGCGGTTTCTGTGATATAGCCATGAGCTCCAGGCTTATCAAGGAGAAAGAGATAGCCATCGCGAAAAGCAAGGGAATAGATCCATATGAGATAAAAGTGGCCCTGGACGGGCTTGCAGTCGTGGTGAATCCCTCTAATCCGGTTAACAAGCTTACTGCGGACCAGCTTGCCGGGGTCTTCAGCGGAAGGATATCCGGATGGAAAGAGCTTGGCGGCCAGGACGAAAAGATCGTGATCCTCTCCCGCGAAGTGAACTCCGGGACTCATGTCTATTTTAAGGAGCATATATTAAGGAAGAATGACGTCGCCAGCCGGGAAGAGTTTGCTCCCGGAGCTCTTATGCTTTCATCTTCACAGGCGATCGCGGATGAGGTAGCCGGCAATCCCTCCGCTATCGGTTATTACGGCATGGGGTATATATCAAAGAAGCAGATGCCTGTAGCGGTCGCCAAAGATTCCGCCAGCGAATATGTCGAGCCCATAATAGAAAATGTTATAAACGGCAGGTATCCTATCTCAAGGCCCTTATATGTCTATACGAATGGGGCCCCAAAAGAGCTTGTTAAGAAATTTATAGATTTCGCGCTCTCTGAAGAAGGACAGGATATAGTGCTGGCTACGGACTTCGTGCCTGTAAAAAAATGAAGCTAAAGGTGTAGGTCTTCTATACTATGCGTAAAACCAAAGAATTTATTATCGAGAAATTTATCCTCATCTGCGGATTGGCCTCGATATTATTTGTTGTGTTGATATTCCTCTTCTTGCTAAAGGAAGGGCTCGCGGTATTCAATATCGTAAGTCCTTTAAAGTTTCTATTCGGTAAGAGCTGGTACCCGATATCGGAGCCTCCTCAGCTCGGCATACTACCCCTTATATTAGGCTCGCTCCTCGTAACTTTGGGCGCCGCGGCCATATCCATCCCCATAGGAGTGGGTTGCGCTATCTACATCGCCGAGATCGCGCCCCTGAAGATCAAAGAGACGCTTAAAGCCGGTATAGAGTTATTGGCGGCGATACCGAGCGTTGTCCTCGGGTTTATAGGCATGGTGACGCTCGTTCCCATAGTGAAGAACCTCTTTCATCTGCCGACAGGGCTTACCGCTTTATCAGGATCCATTATGCTGGCATTTATGGCGATGCCTACGATCGTTTCAATCGCTGAGGACGCGCTATATTCGATCCCGAAGAATTATAAAGAAGGCGCGTTTGCGCTCGGGGCAACGCATTGGCAGACCATCTGGCGGGTGATGCTTCCTGCGGCTTCCAGCGGTATAGTCGCCGCTGTCATGCTGGGGATAGGTAGAGTCATAGGCGAGACCATGGCCGTTATGATGATCACCGGTAATGCCGCGGTGATACCGCAGAGCATACTGGCTCCCGTCAGGACTTTGACAGCCACGATCGCGGCCGAGATGGGGGAGGCGGTTGTGGGAAGCGAGCATTACTTCGCGCTCTTTGCCATAGGCATAGTGCTATTCGTCATAAGTTTCGCTATCAACGTGACCGCGGACCTGTTTTTACATAAGCGGCAGTAACTCATAAGGATCATGGGATGAGAAATCCTCACAGGACACAGAATATAGCTTTCTTCTTGCTGCTTCTGGCTACGCTTCTGATAGTGGTGCCGGTCGGCATGATCGTCGTTATTATTATCCAGAAAGGCCTGCCTGCGATCACCTGGCAATTCCTTACGGACATACCTCGGCACGGCATGCGCGCCGGCGGCATATTTCCAGCGATAGTGGGGACGCTCTATCTAGTGACGGGCGCTATATTATTTGCCCTGCCTATAGGCCTCCTCGCCGCCGTATATTTAAGCGAATATTCGAAAGACAATATTCTCAACCGGCTGATAAGGCTGGCGATCGTTAATCTGGCCGGCGTGCCGTCCGTCGTGTACGGCCTCTTTGGCCTGGCGCTATTTGTCGTATTTTTCAAATTCGGGGCGTCGATACTCTCCGGCTCGCTTACATTAGGTATAATGATCCTACCCATCATAATAACGACGTCGCGAGAGGCGCTGGAGAGCGTTCCTCAATCTTTCAGGGAAGTAAGCTTATCGTTGGGCGCGAGCAAGTGGCAGACCATAAGGCATATAGTTCTGCCGAACGCGATACCCGGCATATTGACAGGCACGATCCTTGGGCTGGGGAGGGCCGCAGGCGAAACGGCGCCGATACTCTTTACCGTGGCGGCGTTCTACCTTCCTCAGCTTCCCGATTCGATATTCGATCAGGCGATGGCCCTGCCGTACCATCTATATGTTATCTCGACGCAGGTGCCGAATGTGGATGAAAAGATAAGATACGGAACCGCGCTCGTCCTTCTGGCTATAGTTCTCTTTATGAATCTGGTAGCCATAATCATACGCTACCGCTACAGGAAGATGAAGAAATGGTGATCTCCGACGGAGTGAAATTCGATATAAGAGATCTCAACATATGGTTCGGGCCGGCTCATGTCTTGCGACAGGTGAGCATGAGCATCCGGCCAAATGAGATCCTGAGCGTCATAGGCCCTTCCAACAGCGGTAAGACCACTTTCCTGAGGACCCTTAACCGCCTGAACGATACTGAACGCTATTTTAAGCGGAGCGGCGAGATAATATTTGAGGATAAAGAAATAAGGAAATTCGATCCGGAGGTCCTGCGGCAAAAAGTGGGCATGGTATTCGCGTTGCCGTTATCGCTTCCGTTATCCATATTCGAAAATGTCGCTTACGGTATGAGGATGCATGGAAAGAAGAATAAGAAAGATCTGTCGAATAGAGTGGAGAAGGCGCTTCTGGAAGCCTATCTCTGGGAAGAGGTGAAGGACAGGCTCAGCGAGTCGGCGTTTAAATTGTCCGGAGGCCAGCAGCAGCGCCTGTGTATCGCCAGGACGCTTGCGGTGGAGCCGGATGTGATATTATTCGACGAACCGTGCTCGGGGCTCGACCCGATCTCCACCGCCAAGGTGGAGGATGCTATGGTCAAGCTTAAAAAAGACTACACGATAGTACTCGTGACCAATAACGTCAAACAGGCCGCAAGGGTGGGAGACAGGACGGCATTCTTTTTAAGCGGCGAACTTATCGAGCTGAATAACACGGATAAGATCTTTACCGTTCCAAAGGATAAGCGCACGGATGATTATATAAGAGGAAAATTCGGATAACCCCGGAATTTGTTTTATCAAATTCCGGGATACGTAGAATGACTGAAATATAAAAATTTCACAGAGGAAATTTTTTGTAATGCCAAAGATAATGACAAGTGGTTTAAACCTGTGGTACGGGCCGTTCCATGCGCTGAAAGATGTCAATTCCTCCTTCGCCGAGAAGAAGATCACCGCCATAATAGGTCCGTCAGGATGCGGCAAGTCGACTCTCCTGCGGGTATTCAACAGGATGAATGACCTGATAGAGGGCGTTCGCGTATCGGGCGAAGTATCGATAGACGGTGAAAATATCGTAAACGCCGGAACGGATCTGGTGCTGTTACGCAAGAAGGTGGGGATGGTATTTCAACGCCCCAATCCGTTCCCGTTATCGATATATGAAAATATCGTATTCGGCGAAAGGATCCACGGCGAGCGTATCAAGCGGGATGAGCTGGATGCCTCCGTGGAGATGAGCCTGAAGAGCGTGCTTCTCTGGGATGAATTAAAGGACCGGCTGAATATGCCGGCGCTAAGATTATCGTTGGAACAGAAGCAGAGGCTCTGTATCGCGAGACTCATTGCCGTCAAGCCGGATGTGCTCCTGATGGATGAACCATGCTCTACGCTCGATCCGCAGGCGACCGCTAGAGTGGAAGAGTTGATGCGTGAACTGAAGAATAGTTATACAATAATCATCGTCACCCACAATATGCAGCAGGCGGCGCGTGTTTCTGACGATACCGGTTTTATGCTATTGGGGGAGTTGATCGAGTTCGGCAGGACGGAAGATATATTTACCGCTCCCGCGGAAAAGCGCACAGAGGATTATATAACCGGACGATACGGATAGGGCCCGGATTTTGACGGAGCAAAATCCGGATAAGCAAACAGCTTGGAAAAATCCAAAATTTTCTCCGTAAAATTTTGGTAGGCCCGGATTTTGACGGAGCAAAATCCGGATAAGCAAACAGCTTGGAAAAATCCAAAATTTTCTCCGTAAAATTTTGGTAGGAGGAACACATGGAAAGGCA